>NZ_JAYRTX010000014.1:28680-41411 GCF_041919395.1 Albidovulum sp. | reverse complement strand
CGGATCGTGTCGATCACGATGATGGTCTTCGTGCTCGTCCCGGCGGTGGCACCGCTCATCGGCTCCTTCATCATTGCGGGCTTCGGCTGGCGCGGCATCTTTCCGGCCTTCATCGTCTTCGCCGTTCTCTCGACGGCATGGTTCTGGCTCCGTCAGGCCGAGACCCTTCCCGTGCGGGCGCGCCGGCCGCTGCGCTTCGCCACGCTCGCCGCAGCCGTGCGCGAGATCCTGACCCACCGGCTCGTGGTCATGGTCATCCTCGTGATGACGCTCGCCTTCGCCTCTCTCTTCGCCACGCTTTCCTCGACCCAGCAGGTCTTCGACCGGCATTTCGGGCTGGCCGAGAGCTTCCCGCGCTGGTTCGCGGTCATCGCGCTCCTCTCCGGCTTCGCGAGCGTGCTCAACGCGCGGCTGGTGGTGCGGCTCGGGATGCGGGCGATGGCGACCGGCACCTTCGCCGCGCAGACGGTCAATTCGGCCGTCATGGTCCTGCTCTTCGGCGCGAACCTCGTGCCCGAGTGGGCGGCCTTCTGGCTTTATTTCTACTGGACGGTGACAGTCTTCTTCATGGCCGGTCTGACCATCGGCAACCTCAACGCGCTCGCTCTCGAACCCATGGGACATATCGCGGGCACGGCGGCCTCGGTCGTAACGGCGCTTGCCACCGTGCTTTCGGTGCTCGTGGCAGCCCCCATCGGGCTTGCCTTCGACGGCACACCCTTGCCGCTGATGGTCGGGGTCTTCATCTGTTCGGCGCTCGCCGTGCCGCTGATGCTGGCCCTGCCCCGGCGCGAGGGCTAGGCGACCTTTTCCGCGAGTTCTCTGGCGATGGCAAAGGCGCCCTTGATCTTCTCGCTGTCACGGGTCCAGTCGCGCTGGATGACGACCTTGTTGTCCCTGATCTTCGCAAGCCCGTTCTGCGCCTGAAGAAACTCCACCAACCCCTTGGGATTGGGAAACTTGTCGGCGTGGAACTGCACTGTCGCACCCTTCGGCCCGGCATCAAGGCGGCCGATGTGCGCCCGCCGGCACATCGCCTTGATGCGCATGACGAGGAGGAGCGTGTTGACCTCCTTCGGCACCGGACCGAAACGGTCGATGAGTTCGGCGGCGAAACCTTCGAGATCGACCTTCGTCGTCAGCGTTGAGAGCCGCCGGTAAAGACCGAGTCGCACATCCAGGTCGGGCACATAATCCTCGGGGATCATCACCGGCACACCGAGGTTGATCTGCGGCGACCACTGGCCATCCTCGCCGGTCGGCGCCTCGATGTCGCCGGCCTTGATCCGGGCGATCGTCTCCTCCAGCATCTGCTGGTAAAGTTCGTAGCCCACCTCGTTGATATGGCCGGATTGTTCCTCGCCCAGGATATTGCCCGCGCCCCTCAGGTCGAGGTCCTGGCTGGCCAGCGAGAAGCCCGCGCCGAGGCTGTCGAGCGAGCCGAGGAGCCTGAGCCGCTTCTGCGCGGCGGGCGTCAGCGGCGCGCGGGGCTTCGTCGTCAGGTAGCAGTAGGCGCGCAGCTTCGCGCGCCCCACCCGTCCCCGGATCTGGTAGAGCTGGGCGAGACCGAACATGTCAGCCCTGTGGACAATCATCGTATTGGCGGTCGGAATATCGAGGCCGCTTTCAACAATCGACGTGGCCAGAAGCACGTCATACTTGCCGTCGTAGAAGGCGTTCATCCGGTCGTCGAGGTCGCCCGCCGCCATCTGGCCATGGGCGACGACATAGCTCACCTCCGGAACATGGGTCTTGAGGAAGTCCTCGATCTCCGGCAGGTCCTTGATGCGCGGCACGACATAGAAGCTCTGCCCGCCCCGGTAACGCTCCCGCAGAAGCGCCTCGCGGATGCTGACGCTGTCGAACTCCGAGACATAGGTCCGGATCGCCAGCCGGTCCACCGGCGGCGTGCCGATGATCGAAAGGTCACGGACACCGGTGAGCGACAGCTGCAGCGTCCGGGGGATCGGCGTGGCGGTGAGGGTCAGGACGTGGATCTCCGACCGCATCTCCTTCAGCCGCTCCTTGTGGCCAACTCCGAAATGTTGTTCCTCGTCAATGATCAGGAGGCCGAGGTTACGAAACTTCACCTGCTTCGAGAGCACTGCATGGGTGCCGATTACGATGTCCACCGACCCGTCGGCCAGACCCTCGCGCGTCGCCTGCGCGTCGCGGGCCGAGACGAAGCGCGACAGGGGGCGCACGGTGATCGCGGTGCCGCGGAAACGGTCGCCGAAGGTCTTGAAATGCTGGCGGGCGAGCAGCGTGGTGGGGGCGATCACCGCCACCTGCACCCCCGCCTCGGCGGCGACGAAAGCCGCGCGCATGGCGACCTCGGTCTTGCCGAAGCCCACGTCGCCGACGATGAGCCGGTCCATCGGCTGCCCCTCGGCAAGGTCCTCCACCACCTCTTCGATGGCCGACAGCTGGTCGTCGGTCTCCTGATAGGGGAAGCGGGCAGCGAAGGCGTCGTATTCGTGGTGCGCGGCTTCGAGAACCGGCGCCTTCCGCAGAAGCCGTTCGGCCGCAACGCGCATGAGCCGTTCGGCCATCATGCGGATGCGTTCCTTCAGCCGCGCCTTCCTGGCCTGCCAGGCGCCGCCGCCGAGCTTGTCGAGAAGCCCCTCCTCATGGCCATAACGGCTCAGGAGTTCGATGTTCTCGACCGGCAGGTAAAGCCGGTCGCCGCCGGCATATTCCAGCGCAACGCAGTCGTGCGGCGCGCCGAGCGCGGTGATCGTCTCCAGCCCCGTGTAGCGGCCGACCCCGTGATCGACATGCACCACGAGGTCGCCGGGCGAAAGCGACTGCGCCTCGGTCAGGAAGTTGTCGGCCTTCCTGCGCTTCTTCGCACCGCGGATGAGCCTTTCGCCGAGCACGTCCTGTTCGGAGATGACGGTAAGGTCCCCACCCGTGAAGCCATGCTCCAGCGCCCAGACGGCGAGGAAGACGCCGCCCCGGCCCTCTGGCACCTCGCGGATGTCGCGGACGGGCTTCGAACCGAGAAGCTCCTCGTCCTCCAGAAGTCCCTTGAGCCGCTCCCGCGCGCCGTCCGAGTATGAGGCGATGACCACCTGGCCATCCGCGCGCCGGGCGTTCACATGATCGACCAGAGCGCTGAAAAGGTTGACATTCTCAAGTTGTCGCTCGGGCGCGAAGTTGCGCCCTATCCGCCCGCCCGCATCGAGAACGCCCGGCCCCGTCGCCTGCGGCAGCGCGACGAGCTGGATCACCCGGTGCCCCGCGAGGGCCGCGTCCCAGCCTCCGTCGTCGAGGTAGAGCAGCCCCGGCGGACAGGGCTTGTAGACGGTGTCGAGCCGGTCCTTCCGCGCCATCGCCTCGGACCGGGCGTCGTACTGGTCCTCGATCCCCTCCCAGCGCGACAGCCGCGCCGGGGTGAGCTGGTCGTCGAGCATCACCGCGGCGCCGGGCAGGTAGTCGAAGAGCGTCTCCAGCCGGTCATGGAAGAACGGCAGCCAGTGCTCCATCCCGGCGTGCTTGCGGCCGGCGCTCACGGCCTCGTAAAGCGGGTCGTCGGTCCCCGCCGCGCCGAATTCGATCCGGTAGGTCTGGCGGAAGCGGGTGATCGCGGCCTCGTCGAGAATGACCTCGGAAACGGGGGCGAGTTCGACCTTCGCCAGCTTCTCCGTGGTCCGCTGCGTCGCCGGATCGAAGCGCCGCGCGCCGTCGAGCACGTCGCCGAAGAGGTCGAGCCGGACCGGACCGCCTTCCCCCGGTGGATAGATGTCGATGATGCCGCCGCGCACGGCGTAGTCGCCGGGCTCGGTCACCGTCGGGCTCTGGGTGAAGCCCATGCGGACAAGGAAGGCCCGCAAGGCGCCCTCGTTCAGCCTCTGGCCGACGCGCGCGCTGAAGGCAGCCTCCCTGAGCACCGCGCGCTCGGGAAGCCGCTGGGTCGCGGCGTTGAGGGTGGTCAGCAGGACGAAGGGCCGCGGCAGGCCATGGGCGAGCGCGGCGAGCGTCGCCATCCGCGTGGCCGAGACGTCGGCCGCCGGCGAGACCCGGTCATAGGGCAGGCAGTCCCAGGCCGGGAAGGTCAGCACGAGCGCGTCGGGCGCGAAGAAGGCCAGCGCCGCCCGCATTGCCTCCATCCGCTTGTCGTCGCGGGCGACGTGGACGACTGGCGCGCCCCTGGCAAGCTCGCGGGCGATCAGGCGGGCGTCGAAGCCTTCGGGCGCGCCGGAGAGGGTGATGTGGGCGGGCGTGGTCATGGCGGCTGACGTAGCCTTCCCCGCGCCGGTGTCAACCGGGCAGGATGGAGATGTTGAAGTTCTGCAGCATCCCCCAGAAGGCGGTGACGAAGGTCGAGATCATGCCGATGACCTGCACGCCGACGCGGTGCAGCGCGAGCCGGCGCCGCAGCGCCTCGCCCCGATCACCCTCCTCGGCGATCCGGCGCGCCGTCGCCACGCTCATCAGTCCCACGACCGTCAGCGGCGCAGCGATGAGAAACACGGCCTGCGCGAACTCGACCTTGTAGACAAAGCCGAGAAGCGCGAGCGTGGTCAGCGCGAAGGCGAGCATGGCGAGCAGGATCACCCCGGCCTCGCGGACGATGTAGAGGATGCGCGACACGTTGATGCGCGCGATGTCCTCCAGGTCGGCCTCGGCCTGTCCGCCGGCACGGCGGGCGCGCAGCACCATGTCATAGGGAATGCCGAGCACCCAGTGCGAGGCGGAGGACCAGGTGACGGCAAGCGCGATCCAGTACCACAGGTTTGAGAAGGACCTGAGGTCGATCAGGTCGAAGATCAGTTTCGTCCAGTCCAAGTCCTGCCCCCTGAAACGCCCCTCGGCAGGGCGTGTTGCCGCGATGCTAGCGGTGCCCTGCGGCGGTTTCCACCCTTGAGATGCGCACCGATCCGTGCAACCCGTTGCCAAACCCGAAACCGGAGGCGCGCCATGACCCCGAACCAAGCCCCCTTCCCCGGTCTCCGCTTCCGCCGCCTGCGCCGGACGGCCGCACTGCGCGATCTCGCGCAGGAGCACCGGCTGAGCGTGAAGGACCTGATCTGGCCGGTCTTCGTCACGGACGTGCCGGGCGCGGACGTGGAGGTTCCCTCCATGCCGGGCGTGGTGCGGCGGACCGTGGATGGCGTGGCGCGAGCGGCGGAAGAGGCGGCGACGCTCGGCATTCCGGCGATCTGTCTCTTCCCCTATACCGACCCCGCGCTGAAGACCGAGACCTGCGAGGAAGCCTGGAACCCCGATAACCTTTCCAACCGTGCGGTGCGCGCCATCAAGGCGGCGGTGCCCGAGGTGGCGGTGATGACCGACGTGGCGCTCGACCCCTACAACGCGCTCGGGCACGACGGGATCGTGCGGGACGGGGTGATCCTGAACGACGAGACGGTGGAGGCGCTGGTCAGGATGGCGCTGGCCCAGGCCGAGGCGGGCGCGGACATCCTCGGGCCCTCGGACATGATGGACGGGCGCATCGGTGCGATGCGCGCGGGCCTCGAGGCGGCGGGGCACAAGGACGTGGCGATCCTTTCCTATGCGGCGAAATACGCCTCGGCCTTCTACGGGCCCTTCCGCGATGCCGTGGGGGCGTCCGGCGCGCTGAAGGGCGACAAGAAGACCTACCAGATGAACCCCGGCAATTCCGACGAGGCGCTCCGGCTCGTCGCGCGCGATCTTTCCGAGGGCGCGGACATGGTGATGGTCAAGCCGGGGATGCCCTATCTCGACGTCTGCGCGCGCGTGAAGGCGGCCTTCGGCGTGCCGACCTATGCCTACCAGGTCTCGGGCGAATACGCGATGCTGAAGGGCGCGGTCCTGAACGGCTGGGTGAAGGACGAGGTGATCCTCGAAAGCCTGATGGCCTTCCGGCGGGCGGGCTGCGACGGCGTCCTGACCTATTTCGCGCCGGATGTTGCGCGGATCCTTGCCCGCTGAGCCGTGCACGACGTCCCGGCGGGATACAACACTTAATGACAGCAAGCGGGTTCTGCCCTATAGATGGTGGCAACCGGCCCGGCGAGGCCGGATGAACCCATTCGAGAGCGGAGCAGAAACATGAACGGACTTTCCCGCCGCAGTTTGATCGTTTCCGGAGGCGCCATGGCCGGGCTTGCCGCCTGCGGCAACGGCCTTGGCAGCAACGGGGCGGCACGACTCGATGCGCGGGTGGACGCCACGCGCGATTTCCTGACCTCGCGCTATCCGGGCACGGTGGACCTGATGAACAAGTCCGTCGGCGTGCTCTACATGCCGCTGATGACCGAGGCCGGATTCTTCTTCGGCGGCGCCTACGGGCGCGGGGCGCTCAGGATCAACGACGTCACGGTGGACTACTATTCCGCCACGCAGGCAAGCTGGGGGCTTCAGATCGGCGCTCAGCAGTACGCCCATGCGCTCTTCTTCATGACCCAGCCGGCGCTGGCGAAATTCCGGGCGGCCGATGGCTGGGCGGTCGGGGCCGACGCGAAATACGCGCTTCCGGACCAGGGCGGATCGCTGGCCGCGGACACGGTGACGACGCTCGCGCCGGTCATCGCGCTGGTCTTCGGCCAGTCCGGACTCATCGCCGGGGCGACGCTCGAGGGCACGAAGTACACCCGGATCATCCCCTGATCCCGGGTCTCGTCCCGGGCGCGGCCCGGGACGACCCGCGCGGAGGGCATCAGCCTCCCGCGTCCACGAAGAACCATGCGACCGGTGAAGGCCGCTCTCAGCCGAGCTTGCGCAAACGCGCAAACAGGCTCGACGTGTCCCAGCGGCCGCCGCCCATCTTCTGGACGTCCTTGTAGAACTGGTCGACGAGCGCGGTCACCGGGAGGCTCGCGCCGTTCTCGTCTGCGGTCATGAGGCAGATGCCGAGGTCCTTGCGCATCCAGTCGACGGCGAAGCCGTGGTCGAACTTGCCGTCCTTCATGGTCTTGTGACGGTTCGCCATCTGCCAGGACCCGGCCGCGCCCTGGCTGATGACCTCGACCACCGCCTCGATGTCGAGCCCGGCCTTCTCGGCGAAGTGGAGCCCTTCCGAGAGGCCCTGGACGAGGCCCGCGATGCAGATCTGGTTCACCATCTTGGCAAGCTGGCCCGCGCCCGAGGGGCCGAGGCGGCGGCAGATGCGGGCATAGGCCGCGATCACCGGCTCGGCGCGGGCGTAGTCGGCTTCGGCGCCGCCGCACATGACCGAGAGGACGCCGTTCTCCGCCCCCGCCTGGCCGCCGGAGACGGGCGCGTCGACGAAGCCGATGCCGGCGGCGGAGGCCGCGGCGGCAAGCTCCCGCGTGACCGAGGCCGAGACGGTGGTGTGGTCGACGAAGACCGCGCCCGCGGACATGCCGCCGAACGCGCCTTCGGGGCCGGTGCAGACGGCGCGCAGGTCATCGTCGTTGCCGACGCAGGCCAGGACGAACGCGGCGCCGAGCGCCGCTTCGCGTGGCGAGGCGGCGCTGCGGCCGCCATGTGCCTTGACCCAGGCCTCAGCCTTCGCGCCCGTCCGGTTGAAGACCGTGACCTCGTGCCCCTTCGCCGCGAGATGGCCCGCCATGGGGAAACCCATCACTCCGAGGCCCAGAAACGCCACCTTTGCCATGCACCCCTCCCAAGGTCGTTGCAGCCCGCGCCGATCTGCCCTAGTTAACCGCCCTGCCCGTGCCGTCAACCGGTTCCGTGGGACCGGTGCCGGCATGGGGGGCGCACCGGTCGGCAGTCTCGGACCCTTTCGATGGTAACGGCGTTTCGCTGGCTTCTGAGGATCTTCTCCCTGCTCGTCGGGCTTGCGGCCGCCGGCCTCGGTCTCGTCTACTACTTCGCCGCCGGGTCCTTGCCGGACTACAATGCGACATATGTCGCCGCAGGGATTGGTGCCCCGGTCGAGATCGTCCGCGATACCGCCGACGTGCCCCATGTCTTCGGGCAGACCGATGCCGATGTCTACTACGCACTCGGGTTCGCCCATGCGCAGGACCGGCTCTGGCAGATGGTCATGCTCCGCCGCACGGTTCAGGGGCGTCTTTCGGAGGTCTTCGGGCTGGAGACGGTGAAGACCGACGAACTGATGCGGACGCTCGACCTCTACCGGCTCGCCACCCTGTCGGTGGCGGCGCAGGATGGCCCGACGCGAACGGCGCTCGAAGCCTATGCCAAGGGCGTCAATGCCTGGATCGAGGTCGTCAATGCCCAGTCGCGCGGTCGAGGCGCACCGGAGTTCTTCGTCTTCGGCAGCGAAATATCCTACTGGCAGCCGGCCGATTCCATCGCGATCCTGAAGCTCATGGCGCTCAGGTCCGCGGGCCAGGCCGAGACGGAAGTGCTGCGGGCCCGGCTCTCCGTCCTGTCGGACACCTGGCCGCGTGACCTGATGCCGGACGCGCCGGGTCAGGGGGTTGCTGCGTTGCCGCCCTATGCCGCCCTGGTCCCGGGGGTCAAGCGGTCCTACGCGGCCCTGACACGGCCCGAGACGCCGTTCTGGCCCCTGCCGGCAGCCGCGCGTGCCGGGGCCTCGAACGCCTGGGCAGCGGCGCCCTCGCGGTCCGCCGCCGGCGGATCGCTTCTCGCCAATGACCCGCATCTCGACTTCTCCGCCCCCTCGCTCTGGTATCTCGCCCGGCTGGAACTCGTCTCCGGCGGTGTGATCGGCGCGACCATCCCCGGCATCCCGGCCGTGCTCGCCGGGCGCAACGCCCGCTTCGGCTGGGGCATCAGCGCCGCCTGGGTGGACGACCAGGACCTGAGGATCGAGGAAGTGAATCCCGCCGACCCCAGCCGCTATCGTACGCCCGACGGCTGGAAGCCCTTCACGACGCGGGCCTCGATCATCGAGGTCAGGGATGCCCAGCCGATCACGGTGACGCTGCGCTGGACCGACAACGGCCCGGTCCTGCCCGAGGACGTCTACGACGTCGGCTCGGTCACGCCGCCCGGCCACGTGGCGGCGCTGAGCTGGACCGGTCTCGACCCTGCCGATGCCTCGATGACCTCGGCGATCCGGCTGATGCAGGCCGGCAGCATCGCCGAGGGGATCGCCGCGGGCGAGGGGTTCGTCGCGCCGGCACAGAACGTCATCATGGCCGACCAGTCGGGCATCGCCATGTCCACCTTCGGCGCCATCCCCGACCGCGCCCCCGCGACGCTCGGCCAGGGAAGGCTTCCCGCACTGGGCTGGCGGGCCGAGAACCGCTGGCGGGGCCGGCTTTCCTATGCCGAGAACCCGAGGTTCGTGAATCCGCCCGGGGGAATCGTCGGGAATACCAACAACAAGACGGTGGACCGCGCCTTTCCGCGGCATGTGAGTTTCACCTGGGGCGACACGCAAAGGGTTCAGCGCTGGACGCGGCTGATGCAGGAACGCGAGGTCCACACGCGCGAGAGCTTCATCGCGGCCCAGCTCGACACCGTCTCTCCCGCCGCCCGCACCGTCCTGCCGCTGATCGCTGCCGATCTCTGGTTCACCGGCGAAGCCGCGCCCGCCGGCACGCCCGAGCGGCTGCGCCAGCGCGCGCTCGAGGTGCTGGCCGAATGGGACGGCGACATGAACGAGCACCTGCCCGAGCCCCTGATCTACGCGGCCTGGGTCCGGGCGCTGCAAAACCGGCTGATCCGCGACGAACTCGGCCCTCTGGCCGACAGTTTCAGCCGCGCGGAACCCCTGTTCCTCGAACGGGTCTTCCGTGACATCGACGGCGCCGCGCGCTGGTGCGACATCATGCAGTCGGCCGCGACCGAGACCTGCACCGACATCGCCCGCATGGCGCTCGACGACGCGCTCTTGGAGCTTTCGGAACGCTACGGTCCGAACGTCGAAAGCTGGCGCTGGGGCGATGCGCACCAGGCGACCCAGGACCATCCCGTACTTGGGCGGATGCCGCTGCTGAAGTGGATCGTGAACATCCGCCAGTCGACGAGCGGCGGCGACCACACGCTCGACCGCGGGCTGACCGCGGGCTCGGGGCCGGAACCCTATCTGAACGTGAACGGCGCCGGGTATCGCGGCGTCTACGACTTCGCCGACCCCGACAGCTCGGTCTTCATCATCTCCACCGGCCAGTCGGGGCACCTCCTCAGCCGGCACTACGACGACCTCAGCGCGCTCTGGCGGCGGGGCGAATACGTGCCGATGTCGCTCGACCCGGCCCTCGCCCGCGCGGCGGCCACGGGCATCACCCGCCTCGAACCGGCCGGGGACGACTGATATCTAGCGCCGACCCGCCCGGCGGGTGGAGAGGAGGAGGCTCGTCTCGCTCGCCGAGACACCGTCGAAGCCGCGCACCTTCATCAGCACCCCATCCAGTTCCTCCAGCGTCCGGGTGCCGATCTCGGCGATGAGATCCCAGCGGCCGTTCGTCGAATGCACCGCCGTCACCTCGGGCAGGCCGGATAGCCGCGCCATGATCCGTTCCGTCCCGCGCCCCTCGATCGCAATCATCATCAGGCCCCTGACCGGCATGGCGGTCAGGTCACCGCGGGTCACCACGGTGAAGCCCTGGATTTCCCCCCGCGCCATCAGCCGTTCCATCCGCGCCGTGACGGTCGCCCGGGCAAGTCCCAGCTGCCCCGCGAGGTCGGAGAACGAGGCGCGTCCGTCGCGCCTGAGCGCGGCGATCATTGCCTGATCGGTTTCGTCCAGTTCGCTCATCTTTCCCGTCACTCTGTCAAATACCCCATGCGTTCCGATAATAAGAGCGCTTCTCTCCGACGCAATCCGCTGGAACAGTGCACAGGCGAATCCCGGAGGGCGAAACTTGATGACCAAGACCTGCATCCTGATCGGCGCACCGATCGACTCCGGCCAGCGCCGCGAGGGCTGCCTGATGGGGCCGGCCGCCTACCGTGTGGCGGGCCTTGCCGGAAGCCTCGAAAGCCTCGGGCAGCGCGTCGAGGACCGGGGCGACGTCTCGCCCGCCGCGCTGCGCCCCGTCGTCTGCCCCAACCCCGCCGTCCACCACCTGGCCGAGACCGTCGCCTGGACCGAGGCGCTCGCCGCCGCTGGCCGCGCCGCGATGCGGGACGGCCTGCCGATCTTCCTCGGCGGCGACCACTCGCTCTCGCTCGGTTCGGTCGCGGGCGTGGCCGCCCATGCGGCCGGGGCTGGCCGGCCGCTCTTCGTCCTCTGGCTCGACGCCCATTCGGACTACCATACGCCGCTGACCACGCAGTCCGGCAATCTCCACGGCACGCCCGTCGCCTACATCGCCGGACAGACCGGATTCGACGCCTTCCCCCCCTTCCCCGCCCCGGTGCCGGCCGAACGCATCTGCCTCTTCGGCATCCGCTCCGTCGACCCCGCCGAACACGCGGGGCTTCTCGCCACCGACATGGTGATCTGCGACATGCGCGTGCTCGACGAGCGTGGCATCGTCGCCCCCTTGCGCGAATTCCTTGACCGGGTGCGGGCCGAGAACGGCTTTCTCCACGTCTCGCTCGATGTCGATTTCCTCGACCCCGGCATCGCGCCCGCCGTCGGCACCACCGTCCCCGGCGGCACGACCTTCCGCGAGGCGCATCTGGTGATGGAGCATCTGCACGAATCCGGCCTTGTCACCTCGCTCGACCTCGTCGAGTTGAACCCCTTCCTCGACGAACGCGGCAAGACGGCGAAACTGATGGTGGAGCTTGTCGGCTCCCTCATGGGCCGCAAGGTCTTCGACCGCCCCACCCGCAGTTTCGGATGACCCCGATGCAGAACCTCAACATCGTGCCCTTCGTCAGCGTGGACAACATGATGAAGCTCGTTCTTCATCTTGGTCCCGAACGGGTGATGACCGATCTGGCCACCTATATCGAGGCCGATTTCCGCCGCTGGGAAAGCTTCGACAAGACCCCGCGCGTGGCCTCGCATTCAGCCGTGGGCGTGATCGAGCTGATGCCCACCTCCGACGGCGAGATGTACGGGTTCAAATACGTCAATGGCCATCCCAAGAACACCCGCGAGGGGCTGCAGACCGTCACCGCCTTCGGGCTCCTGGCCGAGGTGAACACAGGTTACCCGATCCTCTTGACCGAGATGACGATCCTCACCGCGCTCAGGACCGCGGCGATGTCGGCGCTCGCCGCGAAGCACCTCGCGCCCGAGGGCGCCACCACCATGGCGATGATCGGCAACGGCGCGCAGGCCGAGTTCCAGGCGCTCGCCTTCAAGGCGCTCTGCGGCATCAGCCGTGTCCGGCTCTACGACATCGACCCGGCGGCGACTGCGAAATGCACCCGCAACCTCGCCGGGTCGGGCCTGACGCTCACCGCCTGCACCTCGGCGGAAGAGGCGATGGAAGGCGCAGGCATCGTCACCACCTGCACCGCCGACAAGCAGAACGCCATGATACTGACCGACAACATGGTCGGTGCCGGCGTCCACATCAACGCGGTCGGCGGCGACTGCCCCGGCAAGACCGAGCTGCACCGCGACATCCTCCTGCGGTCCGCGATCTTCGTCGAATACCCGCCGCAGACCCGCATCGAGGGCGAGATCCAGCAGCTTGCACCGGACCATCCGGTGACCGAGCTATGGCAGGTCATCACCGGCGCCGCGAAGGGACGCAGCGACGCCCGCCAGATCACGCTCTTCGACTCGGTCGGTTTCGCGATCGAGGACTTCTCGGCGCTGCGCTACGTCCACGACCAGCTCAAGTCCCTACCCTACAGCGAGCCGCTCGACATGATCGCCGACCCAGACGATCCGCGCGATCTCTACGGGATGCTTCTGAGGGCCAAGGCCAAGGCGGCCTGACACCCTTTCATTGTGGCGAAAATACTTCGGGGGG
>NZ_JAYRTX010000014.1:0-28670 GCF_041919395.1 Albidovulum sp. | reverse complement strand
ATCTGGTTTGTTTGGGGGGGGCCCGCGCCTCGGGGGCCGCACCGCATTTGGGGGTTTGTTTTTTTGGGGGGGGGGGGGGGGGGCCCCCCCCCCCGCCCCTGTCGCCGAACAGGCTTGCGCAGCCCCGGTCAACACCCTAATCCAGCGCCATGACACATGCCCACCAGCGCCTCCTGATCATCGACTTCGGCTCCCAGGTCACGCAGCTCATTGCGCGGCGCCTGCGGGAGCTGAAAGTCTATTGCGAAATCCATCCCTTCAACCGGGTGGATGCGGCCTTCCTGAAGGCCTTCGCGCCGAAGGCGGTGATCTTCTCGGGCGGTCCGGCCTCTGTCTTCGCCGAGGGCGCGCCGATGCCGCCGGCGGAGGTCTTCGACCTCGGCGTGCCGATCCTCGGCATCTGCTATGGCCAGCAGGTGATGATGCACTGCCTCGGCGGGAAGGTGGAACGCGGCCACGGAACTGCGGAATTCGGCCGCGCCTATGTGACGCCCGCGGAAAGGCGACTGCCGCTCCTCGACGGCTGGTTCGCGGATGGCCGCGAACAGGTCTGGATGAGCCACGGCGACCATGTCTCGGAAATCGCGCCGGGATTCGCGGTCTACGGCACCTCGCCCAATGCGCCCTTCGCGATCACCGCCGATCCGGCGCGCAGCTTCTATGCCGTCCAGTTCCACCCCGAGGTGCACCACACCCCGAAGGGCGCGAAGCTCTACGAGAATTTCGTGCGCCTCGCGGGCTTCGCCGGCGACTGGACGATGGGCGCCTACCGCGAGGACGCGATCGAGAAGATTCGCGCCCAGGTTGGCGGCGGCAAGGTGATCTGCGCCCTCTCCGGCGGGGTCGATTCCTCGGTCGCGGCGCTTCTCATCCACCAGGCCATCGGCGACCAGCTCACCTGCGTCTTCGTCGACCACGGGCTGATGCGGCAGGGCGAGGCGGAGGAAGTGGTCTCGATGTTCCGTGAGCACTACAACCTGCCCCTGATCCACGCCGATGAAAGCGACCTCTTCCTCGGAGCTCTCGACGGCGTTTCCGACCCGGAAACGAAGCGCAAGACGATCGGCCGGCTGTTCATCGAAGTCTTCGAAAGGCAGGCCGAGGCCATCGGCGGCGCCGCGTTCCTCGCCCAGGGCACACTTTATCCCGACGTCATCGAAAGCGTCAGTGTCTCGGGCGGTCCCTCGGTCACGATCAAGTCGCACCACAACGTCGGCGGCCTTCCCGAAAAGATGGGGATGAAGCTCGTCGAGCCGCTGCGCGAGCTTTTCAAGGACGAGGTGCGCGCGCTCGGCCGCGAGCTCGGCCTGCCGGAGAAGTTCATCCGGCGCCACCCGTTTCCCGGCCCCGGCCTTGCCATCCGCTGCCCCGGCGAGATCACGCGCGAGAAGCTCGACATCCTGCGCCGCGCGGATGCGGTCTACATCGACCAGATCCGACGCCACGGGCTTTACGACGCGATCTGGCAGGCCTTCGCGGCGATCCTGCCGGTCAAGACAGTCGGCGTCATGGGCGACGGGCGCACCTACGACTACGCCTGCGCGCTCCGCGCGGTGACCTCGGTGGACGGGATGACGGCCGACTACTACCCTTTCACACACGACTTCCTGTCTGAGACGGCAACACGGATCATCAACGAGGTGCAGGGCATCAACCGCGTCTTCTACGACGTGACCTCGAAGCCCCCCGGCACGATCGAGATGGAGTGACCGGGACGGTTCCGCCCGGCCCGCCGAGGCCGCGACGCACGCTCCATTGCCCTTCGATTTCAGGCCGGTAAGGATTCCCTTACTTTCTTGACCCTGCGTAAGCTGGCAATAATCCAATCGTTCCGTGAGTGGTGGCATTGGCCAGGAACAGCGCCCCGGACCAACCCGCTCTTTGCGGGGGAAAGGGGAGCCCGGGAAACCGGATGCTGGGCCTGTCGGGTGTATATTCCGCCTGGCAGACCCGGCAACAGAGACGCGCCCTGTCCTCATCCCCAACAGGTGCGGCGCGCTTTATGGGCGGTGCGTTTCCCGAGCGGGAGACGCACCGCCTTTTTCCGAGAAGGATATCGCCTTGCGTGCATTGATCCTCGTCAATCACGCATCGGGCGACTCGGCTAGTGTCACTTTGTTCCGTGAGTGGTGGCATTGGCCAGGAACAGCGGCCCGGACCAGCCCGCGATTTGCGGGGCGAAGGGTCGGCCGGGAAACCGGACGCCGGACCGACCGAATCCAAGGTCCAGCCGGCCGGGCCGGCATGAGGCGTGCCCTGTCCCCGTCCCCCGACAGGCGCGGGCGCGTTTCGCGGCGGTGCGTTTTCCTGCGGGAAGGCGCACCGTCTTTTCGCGCGGTCCGAAACGCGAAAGGGGCGCGTTGCCGCGCCCCCCGCAAGATTGCCACTCGGGACCGGATCGGCTCAGGCGCCGAGGGTCTTCGCAACCTCGGCCGCGAAGTCCTCCTTTTCCTTCTCGATGCCCTCGCCGACGGCGACGCGGGCGAAGCCGGTGATCTCCACACCCGCATCCTTCGCGGCCTGGGCCACGGTGATGTCGGGGTTGATCACGAACTTCTGGCCAAGCAGCGTGACCTCCTCGAAGAACTTCGCCATCCGCCCGACAATCATCTTCTCGATCACCGCCTCGGGCTTGCCCGACTCGCGGGCCTGCTCGGTCAGGATCGCCTTTTCCCTCTCGATGAGCGAGGGATCGAGGTCCTTTTCGCTCAGCGACGCGGGCGAGGTCGCGGCGACGTGCATGGCGATCTGCTTGCCGATGGCCTCTGCCTTGTCCTTCGGACCGTTGAGCGCGACGAGAACGCCGATCCGCCCCATGCCCTCCGCCGCGGTGTTGTGGACGTAGGAGACCACCGTGTCACCCTCCAGAAGGTGCATCCGGCGCAGGTTCATGTTCTCGCCGATCCGCGCGATGGCTTCGGTGATGACCTCCTCGACCGGCTTGCCGTTCAGGTGCGTCGCCCGCAGGACCTCGATGCTTTCGCCGGTCTGCAGCGCGAGATCGGTGATGTCACGCACCATCTGCTGGAAGTCGGCGTTCTTGGCGACGAAGTCGGTTTCCGAGTTGATCTCGATGGCGACGCCCCGGCCGTCGCGAACGGAGATGCCGACGAGACCCTCGGCGGCGACGCGGCCGGACTTCTTGGCGGCCTTGGCGAGGCCCTTGGTGCGAAGCCAGTCGATCGCGGCTTCCATGTCGCCGTTCACCTCGGTCAGCGCCTTCTTCGCGTCCATCATGCCTGCGCCGGTCGTGTCGCGCAGTTCCTTCACCATCTGGGCGGTGATAGCCATGGCTGGCTCTCCTTCATCTTGAAATGGGTCAGGCGGGGCATATCCCCGCCTGGTGACTGTCGGATGACAGGGGCCCCTTCGGCCCCTGCCCGCGCTCAGGCTTCCGCTGCGGCCTCTTCCGCGGGCGCCTCTTCCAGCGCGCCGAGGTCGATGCCTGCGGCACCCATCTGCGCCGACATGCCGTCGAGCGCGGCCCGGCTCACGAGGTCGCAGTAGAGCGCGATGGCGCGGGCGGCGTCATCGTTGCCCGGGATCACGTAGTCCACGCCCTTGGGCGAGCAGTTGGTGTCGACAACGGCCACGACCGGGATGCCGAGCTTCTGCGCCTCGAGGATGGCGAGGTCTTCCTTGTTCACGTCGATCACGAAGAGAAGGTCGGGCAGGCCTCCCATCTCGCGGATCCCGCCGAGGGCCGCCTCGAGTTTCGCCTGCTCGCGCTCCATGCCCAGCCGTTCCTTCTTGGTCAGGCCGGCCGCGCCCCCGCCGAGAATCTCGTCGATCTGCTTCAGCCGCTGGATCGACTGGGAGACGGTCTTCCAGTTCGTCAGCGTCCCGCCGAGCCAGCGGTGGTTCATGTAGTACTGCGCACTCTTTTCCGCAGCCTCGGCGATGGCCTTCTGCGCCTGCCGCTTGGTGCCGACGAAGAGGATGCGGCCGCCCTTGGCCACCGTCTCGCGGATGACGTTCAGCGCGGCGTCGAGCATCGGCACCGTCTGCGTCAGGTCGATGATGTGGATGCCGTTGCGGTCGCCGTAGATGTACTCGGCCATCCGCGGGTTCCAGCGCTGCGTCTGGTGACCGTAGTGAACGCCAGCTTCAAGAAGCTGACGCATGGAGAATTCGGGAAGCGCCATGCCTTTTCCTTTCCGGTTTCATGCCTCGGCGAAGCCATCATCGCGGACCCTTGTCCGCGACAACCGGCGGACCTTGCGGGATTTCTCCCCGCAAGGCCCAAGCCTCGCCTGTGAAGTGGCGCGCGTATAGACCGGATCGCCGGGCGGCGCAACCCCCCCGAGAGGCGGCGTCCCGGCAGCGCGCCGTCAGGCCAGGTCGCGGACCATCAGGTGGTTGCCAGGCCCGGTCTTCACCTCGAACCGGCTGATCTTGCGCAAGAGATCGCTGAGCTTGGCACTGCCGTAGGTGCGGGTGTCGAAATCGGGGTTGGCCTGGACGATGAACTGGCCGAGCTGGCCGAGGGAATACCAGTCCTCGTCGCCGCCGATCGCGCGCATCGCCGCGACGACGAGCGGGATCGCCTTGACCGGAGGTTCCTTCCCGGCGGCGGCCTTCGGCGCCTCGCGGGCGGCGGCCTGCGGGCTGGCCCCGGCCGCGGGCGCCGGCGCCTCGGCTTCCGGCCCCGCGACGAGGTTCTCGACATAGATGAACCGCTTGCACGCCATGCGGAAGGCCTCGGGCGTCTTTTGTTCGCCGATCCCGAAGACATCGAGCCCCTGTTCGCGGATCCGCGCCGCGAGCCGGGTGAAGTCGCTGTCCGAACTGACCAGCACGAAGCCGTCGAAGAGGCGAGAGTGCAGGAAATCCATCGCGGCGATCACCAGACCGATGTCCGAGGCGTTCTTGCCCTTGGTATTGGAGAACTGCTGGTCCGCGACCAGCCCCAGCGCCGCCACCTTGCGCGCCCAGGCGTTCAACCGTGTCGCCGACCAGTCGCCGTAGATCCGCCGGACCGAGGCTTCGCCGAGCGAGGCGATCTCCTCGAAGATCGCCTCGGCGTATTGGGCGGGCACGTTGTCGGCGTCGATGAGCACGCAAAGGCGGGGCGCACGGGGGTCTGGCATGAGGTCTCCTGCGGTCTGGCGCGCCAGGGGGACAGGCGCGGGATGCCCCATTATCGACCGGCGGCAGGCAAATGCCAAACCGCTTTGGACCGGCCCGAACCCTGTGCGGTCCGGGCCGGACTCCTCAGGGACCGGTGG
Organism: Albidovulum sp.; assembly: GCF_041919395.1. NCBI lineage: Bacteria > Pseudomonadati > Pseudomonadota > Alphaproteobacteria > Rhodobacterales > Paracoccaceae > Albidovulum > Albidovulum sp. The sequence goes on along the minus strand of NZ_JAYRTX010000014.1, from coordinate 23,442 downwards.
GCAGCAAATGGTCCAGTACGCGCCGGCCCCTGTCGTCCGGCGCAAGGCCGATGTCGCGCAGGAGATGGTCCGGCAGCCCGGCCACCGCGCGGCGCGTCCGCGACCGGTGCCGCTTCGCCTGCCACCGCGTCCTCATGTCAGCCAGCATCTGCATCCCCTCGCACGCGATCGTTGGTCGCGTGGTCGGGCGCGACGCAGCGATGGCCGATGGCGGCGACATGGCTGACGTCGGTGCCGCAGCAGCCGCCGAACACCCGGAGCGCAGGCAGCACCTCCATCAGCGCGCGGTAATCGGCGGCAAGTTCGGCGGCGTCGCCCGCGTCGAGTTCGGTCGACTCGTCCAGTTCCGCGTGGCTCTTGCGCGAGGCATTGGCCCGGATCATGCCGATCCGGCTGCGCCAGTCGCCCTCCAGCACGCCGCGGAAGTGGTCGGGATGGGCGCAGTTGACGCCGTACCAGGCGACGGCCCCGCCGGTTGCCGCCTCGGTCTCGGCAATCGCCTCGCCGAGGGGCTGCCCGGTGACCAGGCGGCCGTCCGTCTCCACCGTGAAGGAGATCACGACGGGCACATCGGCCCTGATCGCAGCCCGCGCGATGCCGATGCCCTCGGCGGCATTCGCGATCGTCGTCGCGGTCACCAGATCGACGCCGGCCCGCGCCAGCGTGCGGACCTGCCGCCCATGCGCCTCTTCCGCCTCGGCTTCGTCCAGCAGACGGTCCGGGGCATAGGCGTCGCCATGCGGCCCCACCACTCCGTTCACCATGACCGGGATACCGGCGGCCGCCGGCGACGACGCGACGGCGCGGGCGAAGGCGACGGCATCGCGGTTGACGGCGTCGATCTCTTCCGGCGAGTGCCCCATGATCGCGCCCCAGCCCTGGCCTGAGCGCCAGGTGGCCGTGTCGAGCACGAAGCCCGCACCGTGCGTCCGCGCCGCGCCGAGGTAGCCCTCGAAATAATCGCTCAGCCGGGCACGGCCCTTCGAGGACCGGAGCAGCGGAAACGAGGCGAAGTGCGGCAGGTCAATCCCGTGATGGAAGATGAGCGTCGTCTCCAGCCCGCCATCGGCCAGCCAGAACCGGTCGGAAATGTGCGAAGCGAGTGCACGTGTCTTGTAACTTTGCATGTCTGAAAGTCCTTGTTTGAAGATGCGGGATGACTAGACGCGACGGGCTTTGAGAGATACCGGGAACGTGGTATAGATTGGCTCGAAGCCAAAATTCATTTGAATAACAAAGCTGTAATGATCGCGCCCCGGCAAGCGCCGGCGCCCCGGGGCAGAGTTTCCGTACCGGCGGTACACCATACCACGGAGGATCGACCATGTCCCGCACCGCAGCACGGGGGGCCGAGACCCGAGCCCGAATTCTCGGGATCGCCCAGGATGCCATTCTTCAGAAGGGGTTCGACGCGACCTCGATCGAGGAGATCGTCGCGGCGGCCGAGATCACCAAGGGCGGGTTCTTCTACCACTTCCCGGACAAGAGCGCGCTCGCCCGCGCGCTGATCGAGCGGCACATCGAGATCGAGGACGAGATCTTCGACGGCCTCTGGGCGCGGGCGCGCGAGCTCAACGACGACCCGTTGCATTCGGCGCTTATCGGCTTCCGGCTGCTGGCCGAAATGCTCGCCGACATGCCGAACGGGCATCCTGGCTGCATCGTCGCCACCGCAGCCTATCAGGACAGGCTCTTCGACGCCGCGGTGCGCGACCTCAACCGCCGCGCCGTCCTTGGCTGGCGGGCGCGGTTCCGGGCGATCTTCGACGAGATCGCCGCCGTCTATCCGCCGCGCGAGGAGATCGACCTCGACGCGCTGGCCGACATGGTCTCGACCGTCGTGGAAGGCGGCATCGTCATGGGCAAGGCGCTCGGCGAGCCGCACATGATCGTGGGGCAGATCCTGCTCTTCCGGCAGTTCGTGAAACAGGCCTTCCAGCCGCCGCTGCACTGAACCTCTCGCGTCCGAGTTGACAGCGCCCGCGCCCGGGCCGCCAATGTGCCCGATGAGATCGAAAGGACCTGTCCCGTGCCCCTTGCCGCCTTCATCCGCGCCCTGCCCGGCGTGGATCTGCCGTTCCCCGAAACCGACGTTCACACCCATGCGCTGCGGTCGGAGGCGGGGCTCGTGGTCTTCTTCACGTTCCTGCGCGATTTCGACCTGCCGCCCCATTCCCACGGCGCCCAGTGGGGTACCGTGCTGGAAGGGTCGATCGAGTTCACGATCGGCGGCGTGACCCGCCGCTATGGCCCGGGCGAAAGCTACGACATCCCCGCCGGCACCGTCCATTCGGCGCGCATCCCGGCCGGCACCGTGGCGATGGATGTCTTCGAGGAGACCGACCGCTATCCATTGCGTGGCTGACGGGCGGGCGCGCTTGCGGGGCAGCCGGTTTCGCGGCAAATGTCGCGCATGACCGCACGACCCGACATCCTCTGCATCGGCTCCGTCCTCTGGGACATCATCGGCCGCACACCCGCCCACATGGTTTCGGGCGCGGACGTGCCCGGACGGATCACCCGGCTTCCCGGCGGCGTCGCGATGAACATCGCCATGACGCTCGCGCGCTTCGGTCTCCGTCCGGCGATCCTGACGGCCATAGGCCGCGATGCCGAAGGCGACGAGCTCGTCGCCTCCTGCCGCCGCCTCGGCCTCCTGACCGATCACGTCTACCGATCCGACGATCTGCCGACGGACCGCTACATGGCGGTGGAGGGTGGCAACGGCCTTGTCGCCGCCATCGCCGACGCCCACTCGCTCGAGGCCGCGGGCGACAAGATCCTGCGTCCGCTCGCCGACGGCACGCTCGGAACGGCGGACGCCCCCTGGGCCGGCCCGGTCGCGCTCGACGGCAACCTGACCCAGGGGCTGCTGGCCGACATCGCCGCCTCTGCGCTGTTTTCGGCGGCCGATCTCCGGGTGGCCCCCGCCTCGCCCGGCAAGGCCGAGCGGCTCCTGCCACTCCTGCCCGTGCCGCGCGCCACGCTCTACGTGAACCTTGAGGAGGCGGGGCTTCTCTGCCAGCGCCGTTTCGCCTCGGCGCCCGAGGCCGCCGCGGGGCTTCTCGACCGCGGCGCGGCGCGCGTCCTCGTCACCGACGGCGGCCGGACCAGCGCGGACGCGACGGCCGACGGCATCCTCACGGCCGAGCCGCCGCCGGTCCTTGTCACCCGCGTCACCGGGGCGGGCGACACCTTCATGGCCGCGCATATCGCGGCCGAACGCCGGGGCGAGAGCCGCACCCGTGCCCTCGACTCGGCGCTTGCCGCGGCCGCCCTCTACGTCTCGGGAGACATCGTATCATGACCGCCCCCCTCACCTTCTCGGCCGAGGTATCGGACGCACGCCGCGCGGGCGCGCCGATTGTTGCTTTGGAATCGACAATCATCACTCATGGCATGCCATTCCCGCAGAATCTGGAAACCGCGCGCCGGGTCGAGGCCGAGGTCCGGGCGGCCGGCGCCGTGCCGGCGACCATTGCCGTCATGGCAGGCAGGCTCCACATCGGGCTCGACGACCGCCAGCTTGAAGCGCTCGCCCGCGCCCGCGAGGTCATGAAGCTCTCCCGCGCCGATCTCGCCGCCTGCCTCGCGCAGGGGCGCACCGGCGCCACGACCGTCGCCGCGACGATGATCGCTGCCCATCTCGCCGGGATCGCCGTCTTCGCCACCGGCGGCATCGGCGGCGTCCATCGGGGCGCCGAGACGAGCTTCGACGTCTCCGCCGACCTTCAGGAACTCGCCCGCACCCCCGTCACGGTCGTCTCCGCGGGCGCCAAGGCGATCCTCGATCTGCCGAAGACACTCGAAGTCCTGGAGACGCTCGGCGTTCCGGTCATCGCCTTCGGCCAGGACGACTTCCCCGCCTTCTGGTCGCGCGCCTCGGGCCTCGCGGCGCCGCTCCGCATGGACCGTGCGGAGGAGATCGCGGCCGCGCAGCTCATGCGCGCGCGGCTCGGCCTCGCGGGCGGCCAGCTTGTCGCCAATCCGATCCCCGCCGAGGCGGAAATCCTCCGGGATCGTATCGTGCCGGCGATCGAGACGGCGCTGGCAGAGGCGGCCGCACGAGGCATCGCGGCGAAGGAGGTGACGCCTTTCCTTCTCGCCCGTATCTTCGAGCTGACCGAAGGCAGGTCGCTTCAGGCCAACATCGCCCTGGTCCTGAACAATGCCCGACTTGCCGCCCGCGTCGCCGCGGCCATTGCGCAGGATGGCCCGCGCGCCCCATTGTGAGCCGGGCGGCAACCCCATACATTCCGGGACGGAGTGTGGGGAAACGCGCAATGACATCCGAACCGACGGGCCCGGAGACCGGGCCGCATCATCTTCCTCGCAGGCGCGGGGTCATCGCACGCCTGCGCGCCAACTTCCTGACCGGCCTCGTCGTCGTCGCCCCCGTCGGCCTCACGCTGTGGCTCATATGGACCGTCACCGGATGGATCGACGGCTGGGTCCTGCCCTTCGTCCCGGCCGCCTACCAGCCCGACAGGCTGATCAAGGACGTCTTCGGCGAGGACACGGCGATCAACGTCCGGGGCGTCGGCGTGGTCGTCTTCCTGATATTCACCGTGTTCGTGGGCTGGATCGCCAAGGGGCTCATCGGCAGGTCGCTCATCGCCTGGGGCGAAAGCCTCGTCGACCGGATGCCGATCGTCCGCTCGATCTACAACGGCGTGAAGCAGGTGGCCGAGACGGTGTTCAGCCAGACAGAGGCGAAGTTCGACAAGGCATGCCTCATCCAGTATCCGCGGCCCGGCGTCTGGGGGGTAGGCTTCGTCTCCACCCCGGCCAAGGGCGAGGTCCTCGCCAAGCTGCCGGCTGACGAAGTCCTCACCGTGTTCCTTCCGACCACGCCCAACCCGACCTCCGGCTTCCTTCTCTACGTGCCGCGAGAGGACGTCATCTTCCTCGACATGTCGGTCGAGGACGCGGCGAAGCTCATCATCTCCGCCGGTCTTGTCTATCCCAGCCCCCCGCGCCCGCCAGAGCCCCCCGCGCCGCCGAAGTGACGCCGCCCGAAGAGGCGCGATCCTTCAGCCGAACATCCGCGGCAGATCGACCGAGGCTTCGCGGTTGAGCTTTTCCGAATGCTCGCCCAGGAACCGGTCGGCCGCTGCAATGCCCGCCTCCTTCAGCGCGAAGAGAAGGCCCGGCGCGGGCGTCAGCTTGCTCGCGGCCGAAAGATGGTCCATCAGGTCGTCGTCGGCCACGATATGGACGAGAACGTCCTTCATCGCCTCGGCGCTCATCGCCCCCGACCGGATCAGCCGCTTGACGAAGTTGATTGCCCGGAACTCGGCGAGAAGCGAGGCGTTGAAGCTGATCTCGTTGATCCTGTCCTCGATTTCCACGGCGATCCGCGGTACTGCGTCTCGCACGAGGGGATTGATGCTGACGACAACGATGTCGCGCGGCAGGTGCCTGGCAAAAAGCGGGAAAAGCGCGGGGTTCCCGGTGTAGCCGCCATCCCAGTAGGCCTCCATCCGCCCGGTAGCCGGATCTTCGATCTCCACCGCCTGGAATACCGTCGGCAGGCAGGCCGAGGCGAGAATGACCTCGGGCGTGATCTGGTGCGAGGGGAAGACTCGTATCTTGCCGGTGCGCACGTTCGTCGCGGCCACGAAAAGCTCCGGGCCAGCAGGGCCGCATACATGCTCGAACTCGAACGCACGCGCGATCCGGGCAAGCGGATTGGCATAGAACGGCCCGAGATCGTAAGGACTGAAGACGCGCGCCGCGACATCGACCGGAGAGAAGGGCGCGAGCCGGTCGGTCACGCCCGACCAGATGCCCGCGAGCGGCAGGAAGGCGCGGAACCAATCGCCGAGCCGCACATCGCCGACCGCCCCCACCTGTTCCCAGAGCCAGTCGAGATTCTCGCGTGCCGCCGCGCGCCCGCCTCTGGCAAGCCCCGCCTTCACGGCGGCGCCGTTCAGCGCACCGGCCGAGGTGCCGGATATCGCCGCGATCTCGATGCTCTCATCGCAGAGCAGCCGGTCTAGAACGCCCCAGGTGAAGGCGCCATGCGCGCCGCCGCCCTGAAGCGCGAGGTTGATGCGCCTGACCGCCATTGCCCTTCGGCCCCCTCGTTGTGGTTCCACACCTCGGGGTTCAGAGGGCGGTCCAGCCGCCGTCGACCGAGATCGTCGTCCCCGTGATCTGCGCCGCAGCATCTGAGCAGAGGAAGACGGTGGTGCCGCCGATCTCCTCCACCGTGGCGAACTGGCGCGAGGGCTGGCGCTCCAGCATCACCTCGCGGATCACCTGCTCGCGGTCCATGTTGTGAACCTTCATCTGCTCGGGAATCTGCGCTTCGACCAAGGGCGTCAGCACATAGCCCGGGCAGATCGCGTTGCAGGTCACGCCCTTCCCCGCGGCCTCAAGCGCGACCGTCTTGGTGAGACCGACGATCCCGTGCTTGGCCGCGACATAGGCCGACTTGAAGGGCGAGGCGGTGAGCCCGTGCGCCGAGGCGATATTGACGATGCGCCCCCAGCCCTTCGCCCGCATCCCCGGCAGCGCCGCCGCGATCGTGTGGAAGGCGGAGGAGAGATTGATCGCAAGGATGGCGTTCCACTTCTCGACCGGAAACTCCTCGACGGGCGACACGAACTGGATCCCGGCGTTGTTGACCAGGATGTCGCAGCCTCCGGCCTTCTTGACCAGCGCCCGGCACTCCTCGCCCTTGGACATGTCCGCCTTGATGTAGCGGACCTTCACGCCGAACTCCTTGGCCATGTCCGCGGCCAGCGCATGATCCTCGTCGCGGTCGGTGAAGGAGTTGAGGACGACGTCCGCGCCCGCCCGGGCCAGTTCGCGCGCAGTGCCGAGGCCGATGCCGGAATTCGAACCGGTCACGATTGCCGTCTTGCCGGAAAGGGACATCTTAACCTCCAGAGATATTGCGCTGCAGCAAACATAGACGCCGCGAGCGCAAAATCCACCGCATTCACGGCATCGTTCCCGGATCGCGACCGGTATTGCGCCGACAGCGATTCGGCCGGGAGCGGTTGTCCGCGAGACGCTGTGGAGGAGCCAAAAAAAACGCCCGCACAAGGCGGGCGTCAAGTCATTGAGGCAGGTTTCATACAGGCAAGAAACCTATCGAGCAGTAGTCACTTTATACGCGGTCCTTCGCTGACGGCCAAGCTAAAAGTTTGAAAAGGCAGGGATGCGGGGTTAGCGTCGCGGCCAGCGAGGCAAGCCGGGAAGGGATTGTTGCCGAAATGCGACCGAAGATTTTCAAGCGCCTGCGCCGCGCCGCGACACTGACCATGGCGCTCCTGGTCGCGGCCGCAGCGGGGGCAGAGCCGCAGCACGGCATAGCTATGTATGGCCGTCCCGCTCTCCCACCCGATTTTGTGTCGCTTCCCTACGTCAATCCGGATGCGCCGAAGGGCGGACGGATCATCTTGGCCGAACCGGGCGGCTTCGATTCGCTCAACCCCTATATCCTCAAGGGAAACGCCCCCTGGGGCCTCGGCCTGCACACGGTCGAGACGCTGATGGGCCGCTCCATCGACGAGCCCTTCACGCTTTACGGACTTCTCGCCGAATCGGTCGAGACCGACGAGGCCCGGACCTGGGTCGAGTTCGTGCTCAGGCCCGAGGCCCGATTCTCGGACGGAAGCCCGGTCACGATCGAGGACGTGATGTGGAGCTACGAGACGCTCGGGACGCAGGGACATCCGCGCTACCGGACCGCCTGGGCCAAGGTGGCGAAGATGGAGCAGACCGGCCCCCGCTCCGTCCGGTTCACCTTCAGTGCGCCCGACCGCGAACTGGCTCTTCTCATGGGGATGCGGCCGATCCTTGAGAAGGCGCAGTGGCAGGGCAAGGACTTTGCAGCGACCACGCTGGAGCCGCCGGTCGGATCGGGGCCCTACGTCGTGGCCGGGTTCGAGCCCGGACGCCAGATCACCTTCCGCCGCAACCCGGACTACTGGGGCCGGGACCTGCCGTTCAACCGCGGCCAGCACAATCTCGACGAGATCCGCTATGATTACTTCGCCGATGCTGGCGTGATCTTCCAGGCCTTCACGGCGGGCGTGATCACCAGCCTGCGCGAGTCGAGCGCCGCAAAGTGGCAGACCCAGTACGACTTCCCCTCGGTCGCCTCCGGCGAGGTGGTGAAGGCAGAGATCCCGAACCGGCGCCCGTCGGGGATCACCGGCCTCGTGATGAACACCCGCAACCCGATCTTCGCCGACTGGCGGGTGCGCGAGGCGATGATCCTCGCCTTCAACTTCGAGTTCATCAACCAGACGATCAACCTCGGCACCGAGCCCCGGATCACCTCCTACTTCTCGAATTCGGTCCTCGGCACGGATCATGGTCCCGCGGCCGGGCGCGTCGCGGAACTCCTTGCCCCCTTCGCCGCCGACCTGCCGCCAGGAACGATCGAAGGCTACGAGCTGCCCGTGGGTGACGCTGCCAGGGCCATCGACCGCAAGAACCTTCGCCAGGCACTGAAGCTGTTCGAGGAGGCCGGCTGGACCGTTCAGGACGGCGCCTTGAAGAATCCCGAGGGCAAGCCCTTCGATTTCGAGATCGTGCTGGCGTCCGGCGCGACGGAATCGCAGACGGTCGTGGACATCTATGCCGAGGCGCTGAAGACGATCGGCATCACGCCCCGCGTCACCGTCGTCGACAGCGCCCAGTACACGGAGCGGACGAACTCCTATGCCTTCGACATGGCGTGGTATTCCCGCAGCTTCTCGCTCTCGCCCGGAAACGAGCAGACTCTCTACTGGGGATCGGCCGGCGTGACCGAGCCCGGCACGCGCAACTGGATGGGCATGGCCGTGCCCGCCGCGGACGCGATGGTCCGGAATCTTGTCGGCGCGGGGGATTACGACGAACTCATCGCGTCGACGCAGGCTCTCGACCGGATTCTCACGGCGGGACGCTATGTCATCCCGGTCTGGTTCTCTGACGTCTCGCGGATCGCCCATTCCTCCCATCTTCACTACCCCGAAACGATTCCGCTATACGGGGACTGGCCGGGCTTCCAGCCGGAAGTCTGGTGGTACGAGGACTGAAAGCATGAAGAAACTGATCCTGATCGCCGCTCTCGTCACGCTCGCCGCCTGCAACACCGTCGCCGGGGTCGGCGACGACGTCTCGGCCGGCGCCCGGAAGGTGCAGAGCTGGTTCTGACGGCGGCACCGGGTCCGTCCCCCGCCGCCAGGTCCACCGTGCGCGTCGCACCCCGGCTTGTCGGAGACTGCGGCCTTCGCGCGACAATTTTGCCGAACCGCCCCCTTTCGCCGCCGCGCCTTCGTGTGCACATTGGGACATACGATCACCAATCCGCAGAGACCGTCCATGAAATGGCACCACGTCCAGGAGAACTGGCCCGCCTTCTTCGAGGCGATCCTCGACAAGTGGCCCGAGGCCGACGAGGCCGAGCTCGACGAGATCGACGGCGACCAGCGGGCATTCATCGCCTATGTCGCCGAGTTGACCGGCCAGGAGGCCGCGGACGCACGCGAGGAGATCCGCGACTGGCTCGCGGGCGAGCTTCCCTCTGACGTGGTGATGGACCCGCGCCACGACGACCACTCGATCCGCCTGTCCGGCAAGTTCCTGCCCGAGGGGGAGGAGGAACTTGACGACGACGCCCGCTACGGCGACGACGAGAACGACTGACCGTCGTCAGGGCGGGCAGACCGGCTGCGGCCGATCAGCCGAGCGCGTAGCCCGCGCCGCGCACCGTGCGCACCGGATCATCGCCGCCGTACGCACAAAGCGCCTTTCTCAGCCGCCCGACATGGACGTCCACGGTGCGCGTATCGACGTAGATGTCGCGGCCCCAGACGCGGTCGAGCAGCTGTTCCCGGCTCCAGACCCGTCCGGGTTTCTCCATCAGCGTCGTCAGGAGCCGGAACTCGGTCGGGCCGAGTTTGAGGAGCATGCCGCTCCGGTGGACCCGGTGGGTTTCGGGGTCGAGCGTGATGTCCTCGTACTCCAGCGCCTCGCCCACGGCCGAGGGACGCGACCGGCGCAACTGCGTGCGCACCCGCGCCATCAGTTCCACCACCGAATAGGGCTTGACCATGTAGTCGTCCGCCCCGGTTTCGAGCCCGCGGACGAGGTCCACCTCCTCCGAGCGGGCCGAAAGCATGATGATCGGGACGGCGCGCGTCTCGGGGCGGGACTTCAGGCGGCGGCAGACCTCGATGCCGGAGACGTTGGGAAGCATCCAGTCGAGCACGATGAGGTCGGGGGCGTCTTCCGAGACGAGCAGAAGCGCTTCCTCGCCGTTGTCGGCCTGCGCAACGCGGTAGCCCTCGGCCTCGAGGTTGTAGGCCAGGACCTCGCGCTGGGCGGGTTCATCCTCGACGATCAGGACGGTCGGCGCCTGCATGTCACTTTCCCTCGACTCCGATGACGGTCACGGTTTCCGCCTTCGGGCGGTTCTCCTCGGGCCTCACGCCGGTGACGAGATACATCACCTGTTCGGCGATCGTCGTTGCGTGGTCGCCCATGCGTTCGATGTTCTTCGCGATGAAATGCAGGTGCATGCAGGCGGTGATGTTGCGCGGGTCTTCCATCATGTGGGTCAGGAATTCGCGGAAGAGCGCGTTGTACATCTGGTCCACGTCGCGGTCGCGGTTGCGGACGTCCTCGGCCAGCGCCGCGTCGCGCGTGTTGTAGGCGTCGAGCGCATCCGACAGCATCTGCACCACCGTCTTGGACATGCGGCGCAGCGAACCGCCCGCGCCCGGAATGACGGGCATCTGGCCGAGCACGTTGGCGCGCTTCGCCATGTTCTTGGCGTAGTCGCCGACCCGTTCGAGGCTTGCGGCAATCTTCATGACCGACAGGACGATGCGGAGGTCGCTTGCCGTGGGGGCGCGCAGCGCGATCAGACGCGACGCCTCCTCGGCGATCTTCTCCTCGAGCGCGTCGATGGCCTTGTCCCCCGCGCGGACCTTCTCGGCGAGATCGTCGTCGCGCGCTTCGAGCGCCTGCCCCGCTTCGAGGATCGCGGCCTCGACCATCCCCCCCATGCGCATCACCATCGCCTGTATCCCTTCGAGATCCCGGTCGAAGGCTTGCAGGATATGTTGGCTTTCCATGTCGGTGTCTCCCTCAGCCGATCCGGCCGGTGATGTAGCTTTCGGTGCGCGGATCGCGCGGGTTGGTGAAGATCTGCCCGGTCTCGCCGAATTCGACGAGGTTGCCGAGATGGAAGAAGGCTGTCCGCTGGCTCACCCGCGCGGCCTGCTGCATCGAGTGGGTCACGATCACGACCGAGAACTGCCCGCGCAACTCGTCGATCAGCTCCTCCACCTGCGCGGTGGCGATGGGGTCGAGCGCCGAACAGGGCTCGTCCATCAGGAGAACCTCGGGCGAGGTCGCGATGGCGCGGGCGATGCACAGCCGCTGCTGCTGGCCGCCCGACAGGCCGGTGCCGGGCTCGGAAAGCCGGTCCTTCGCCTCGTTCCAGAGTGCCGCCTTCCTGAGCGAGCTTTCGACGATCCCGTCGAGTTCGGCCTTGTTGCGGGCAAGCCCGTGGATCTTCGGGCCGTAAGCCACGTTCTCGTAGATCGACTTCGGGAAGGGGTTCGGCTTCTGGAACACCATCCCGATGCGGGCGCGAAGCTGCACGGGGTCGACCCGCTTGTCGTAGATATCCTCGCCATCGAGCAGGATGTCGCCCTCCACGCGGCAGATCGGGATCGTGTCGTTCATCCGGTTCAGGCAGCGCAGAAAGGTGGACTTGCCGCAGCCCGAGGGACCGATGAAGGCGGTCACGGTGCGGTCGGCGATGTCGATGTCCACGTCCTTGATCGCGTGGCTGTCGCCGTAATAGACCTGCACGTTGCGTGCGGCGATCTTCGTCTCGGCAGCGTTCACCGCCTTCTCGGCCAATCGCATGTCGTCCATGGGTCTTGTCTCCGCCATGTTGGCCGGTCTCTACCAGCGCCGTTCGAACTTGCGGCGCAGGTAGATCGCGACCGCGTTCATGATGAGAAGGAAGGCGAGCAGCACGATGATCGCGCCCGAGGCCCGTTCGACGAAGCCGGGGTCGCCGCGCTGCGTCCAGTTGTAGACCTGCACCGGAAGCGCCGCCGCCGGATCGAAGAGACCGCCCGGAAGCGCATCGGGGAAGTCGCGCACGAAGGCCACCATGCCGATCAGCAGGAGCGGCGCCGTCTCGCCGAGCGCCTGGGCAAGGCCGATGATCATGCCCGTCAGGATGCCGGGCATGGCGAGCGGCAGCACGTGATGGAAAACCGACTGCAGCTTCGAGGCGCCGACGCCAAGGGCGGCGTCGCGGATCGACGGCGGCACCGCGTTCAGCGCCGCCCGCGTCGGGATGATGATCCGCGGCAGCGTCATCAGCGTCAGCACCAGCCCGCCGACGATCGGTGCCGACTGCGGCAGGCCGCCGATATTGATGAAGACGGCGAGCCCGAGGATGCCGTAGACGATAGAGGGCACGGCCGCGAGGTTGGCGATGTTCACCTCGATGATGTCCGTCAGCCGGTTCTTCGGCGCGAATTCCTCAAGATAGATCGAGGCGGCAACCCCGATCGGCAGCGACAGGACGAGGACGACGATCATCATGTAGAACGACCCGACGATGGCGACGCCGAGGCCGGCGGCCTCGGGCCGCTTGTCGGAGGCGTCCGGCATGGTGAGGAAGCCCATGTTGAAGGACTGGGTCAGGATCCCCCTTTCCCTCAGTGCATCGGCAAGCATGAGCTGCTCGGGCTTGACGTTGGAATCGAGCGTCGCGCTCCCCATCGTCACGCGACCCTTGTAGTAGCCGTCGATCCGGCCGCCGGCGAGGGCGGTGAACTCGATCGTCTGGCCGATGAGCGCGGGATCGGCGAGGACCCTGCCGCGCAGCGTCGCCGCCGACTCCTCGGAGAGCAGCCCGGCGATGTCCTTGGGCGTCAGCCCGCCGGTGTCGATCCCGGCCGCCTCGACCGCGGCGACGAAGCTGGCGTCCAGCACCTTGGAGTAGCCGACGGTCGTCACCTTCACCAGTTCGGCCGGGTCGCGGTTGCCGTTCTTGTCGAGAACGGCGGGATCGAGCATCACCGGCATCGTGACGAAGGTCTGACGGAAGGCCGGAAGCCCCGCCGAGAAGATCGAATAGAGGAGCCAGACGAGCGCCATGAGCGCGATGACGATGGCGGTCATCCCGTAGGCGCGGAACCGTGTCTCGGCCGAATTGCGCCGCTTCACCCGCCCGTCGGGCTTGAAGAGCGAACTGCCCTGCCGCGCCGGGCGCGGGATCGAAACCGTCGCGTCGGTCATTCGTACTGCTCCCGGTACTTGCGCACGATGTAGAGCGCGAGGATGTTGAGCGCGAGCGTCATGACGAAGAGCGTCAGGCCGAGAGCGAAGGCCACGAGCGTCTCGGGGCTGGCGAACTCGGTGTCGCCGGTCAGCTGGCTGACGATCTTCACCGTGACCGTCGTCATCGCCTCGAACGGGTTCAGCGACAGCTTCGCGGCCGCGCCCGCGCCCATGACCACGATCATCGTCTCGCCTATGGCACGCGACGCGGCGAGGAGGATGGCGCCGACGATCCCCGGCAGTGCGGCCGGAAAGACGACCTGACGCACCGTTTCGGACGGCGTGGCGCCGAGGGCCAGGGACCCGTCGCGCAGCGACTGCGGCACGGCGTTGATGATGTCATCGGAGAGCGAGGAGACGAAGGGGATGACCATGATCCCCATGACGACGCCCGCCGTCATGACCGAGGAGGAGGACGAGCCGATCCCGAACGGCTGGGCGAAATAGTCGCGCAGGATGGGCCCGACGGTGATCAGCGCGAAGAGGCCATAGACGATGGTCGGGATGCCGGCGAGAATCTCGATTGCCGGCTTGACCCAGGCGCGCATCCGCGCCGAGGCATATTCCGACAGGTAGATCGCCGACATGAGCCCGACCGGCACGGCGACGACGAGCGCGATCACCGAGACATAGAGCGTGCCCCAGAGAAGCGGCCAGATGCCGAGGTCGGAGCCGCCGCGGAACTGCGGGTTCCAGACCGTCGAGAAGAAGAACTCCGACGCGGGATAGAGCCGGAAGAAGTGCAGCGTCTCGAAAAGGAGCGACACGACGATGCCGATCGTGGTCAGGATCGCGATCAGCGAGGAGCCGATCAGGAGTCCGATGACGAAGCGTTCCGAGACGTTGCGGGCGCGGAACTCCGGCCTGACACGGGCGAGCCCGAAGGCAAGCCCTGCGACGGCTAGGGCTAGCACGGCCGCCGTCATGCCGAGTCGCCCCGTGCTCGCCATGCTGCGGTATGCCTTGGCGGCGGTGAAAACTGAGTTTCCGACATTGGACCCGAGCGCCACGCCGACCTCGGCGAGGCGCGAGCGGACGTCGGAAATGTCCGCGCGCATGGATGCGACCGTCTCCTCGCTCATTCCGCCAAGCGCCACGATCGTGTCGAGACCGTCGCTGATGCGGCGCACGTCCGCCATGACGAGCCCGCGGGAGGAGCCCTGGGGCACGTCGCTGTCGGCGATCATCCCGCTCACCCGCGCGTCGATCGCCATCGGCTGGACGAAGAGCCAGACAGCCATCAGCAGAAGGGCCGGAACGGCGGTGAAAAGAAACGCCGTCTGGCCATGGTGGCCAGGCAGCGAATGGAGTTTCTTGATGTCGCCCTCGACGGCCGCAAGCGACCGCTGGCGGGCGAGAACATAGGCGGCGGCGGCAAGCGCCAACACGATCAGGAAGAGGATTCCGTTGGTCATGGCCCCCCCGCCACGAAAAGGATAAGGCAGCAGTCGGCGGAACGGGTGGCGCCCGGAGGGGCGCCACCCTTTGTCGAAGGTTTATTCCAGCGGACCCATCGGGGTGCCGGCGGCGACGGCAGCCTGCGTCGCGGCAAGCTCCGGGTCGGACACGAGGCCGTAGGCCGCGAGCGGGCCGTCCGGGCCGGCCATGTCGTCGGAGACGAAGAAGTCGATGTATTCCTGCAGGCCCGGGATCACGCCGAGATGCGCCTTCTTGACGTAGAAGTAGAGCGGACGCGAGATCGGGTAATCGCCCGAGGCGATCGATTCCGTCGACGGCACCACGCCGTCCATGGTCGCGACGCGCAGCTTGTCGGTGTTGTTCTGGTAGAACGACAGGCCGAAGACGCCGATGGCGTTCCTGTTGGCCTCGAGCCGGGCCAGCGTCTCGGTATAGTCGCCGTCGATGTCGACCGACACGCCGTCGGTCCTGAGCGCGAGGCAGGCCTTCTTGCCGTCCTCCTCGCCCTTCGCCGCGACCAGCGCGTCCTCGGCGCCCGAGGCCTTGCAGCCGGCTTCCAGAACCTTCACGTCGAAGACTTCGCGGGTGCCGTGCTTGGTGCCCGGGATGAAGGCGAGGATGTCCTGCGCAGGCAGCGCCGAGTTCACGTCGGCCCAGGTCTTGTTCGGGTTGGCGACGAGCGCGCCGTCCTTCACGACCTCGGCGGCCAGCGCATTGTACCAGTCGGCCGGGGTGAAGGCGAACTCGGCCCCGTTCACGTCCGAGGCGAAGACGATGCCGTCATAGCCGATGCGGACCTCCATGATCTCGTTCACGCCGTTCTGGGCGCAGAGGTCGATGTCGGACTGCTTGATGCGGCTCGACGAATTGGCGATGTCGATCGTGTTCTCGCCCACGCCCTCGCAGAGCTTCTTGCGCCCGGCGCCCGAACCGCCGCCTTCGACGACCGGGGTCGGAAACTCGAAGTTCTCGCCGAAGGCTTCGGCGACGATGGTGGCATAGGGAAGCACGGTCGACGATCCGGCGATCTGGACCTGGTCGCGCGCGTCGGCGGCCGAGGCGGCGGCGGCCATGGCAAGCGCCGAGACGGTGAATTTCGCGATGTTCATTGCATTCTCCTGCAAGTCGTTTGCGGCCACCACCCGATGGCGACCTCGCCCGATGCTCTAGGGACGCGCAGCTATCCTTTTGTGACGGTCATGTAACGCTTTCATGACACGGCCCCGCGCGCAGCCG
Organism: Albidovulum sp.; assembly: GCF_041919395.1. Classification (NCBI taxonomy): domain Bacteria; kingdom Pseudomonadati; phylum Pseudomonadota; class Alphaproteobacteria; order Rhodobacterales; family Paracoccaceae; genus Albidovulum; species Albidovulum sp. The sequence goes on along the minus strand of NZ_JAYRTX010000014.1, from coordinate 7,467 downwards.
GCTGCGCCGCGTCAACCGGCCGGCAGGACCACGATGAAACGGCTGCCTTTTCCAACCTCGCTCTCGATCCTGAACCGGCCCCGGTGGCGGTTGACGATGTGCTTCACGATGGCAAGGCCCAGGCCGGTTCCGCCCTTCTGCCGCGAGCGGTCGCTGTCCACCCGGTAGAATCGCTCCGTCAGACGCGGCAGGTGCAAGGCGTCGATCCCCTCGCCCTTGTCGATCACCTCGATCTGCAGGGCCGGGCCGCGCAGCACCGGCTCCCGGTCGAGCTGACGGACCCGGACGGTCACGAGGTGACCGGTGGCGCCGTACTTGATCGCGTTCTCCACAAGGTTGTGGAAGACCTGCGCAAGCTGATCGGCATCGGCGCGCACCGTCACGGCCTCGCGCTCGCTGTCGAGCACGAGTTCCACGCCCGCCGCACGGGCCTGATCGCGGTGGCTCGCAAGCGTGGTTCGCAGGACGCCGATGACCTCCACCTTCTCGTCCGGGCGGCGCCGTTCCTCGGCCTCCACCCTGCTGAGCGAGAGAAGGTCGCTGACAAGCCGGATCATCCGCCCGGCCTCTCGTTCCATGATGCCGAGGAACCGGTCCCGCGCGGCGGGGTCGTCCCTTGCCGCCCCGCGCAGCGTCTCGATGAAGCCGACGAGGGCGGTGAGCGGAGTCCTGAGTTCGTGGCTGACGTTGGCCACGAAGTCGCGCCGCATCGCCACCGCGTGTTCGAGCGCGGAAAGATCGTCGAAGGCGACAAGCGCGCAGTGTCCCTCCTCAGCCAGGATCGGGGTGAAGCTGAGCGCGAGATGCGTCTCGCTCGGCGTCCCGGTAAGCACGATCCGCGCCGTGCCGCGACGCCTTTCGCGAAGGCAGGCTTCGAGTCCGTCGAGGAAGTCCGGATGGCGCAGGAAGGCGTTGCAGGACCGTCCTTCGAGGGAAATGCCGAAGAGGACGGAGGCCGCGTGATTCGCCGCCAGCACGCGCTGGCCCGGCCCGACGAGAAGCATTGCCATGGGAACTGCCTGAAGGACGTCGCGAATCTCCGGTGCCTGCATTGCGATCCCTCCTGCGAGTGCCGTCCCATGTGTCGGAGCAAATCGTCACCGGATCAACCCGGCGCACCCTTGGCGCGGCACGCGCAGGCTGATACACGTTTTGGCAGAACGAGGATCAGCGGCTTCACGCCAAGGTCGAGCCATGCGACCGGGCGCCCGCGACCGGACAGACGGAATGTGTTGGGGACAGGCAGTGCAGGGTGACGATCCGGACGCCGCGGGGCCGAAGTCGGGGCCGTCCCTGGACGCGCCGCAGGCCGCATTCGACGCATCCGGCAGCCGGGTGCTCGCCGTCGATCTGGCGGCGGGACAGATCGACCCGCTGATGCGGCCGCCTCCCGTGGCCTGCGTCTTTGCCCGGTTCCAGCAGGTTACCGCCGCATTCCTCGCGAAGGTGGCGCCGGACATCGTCGTCGCCCCCCTTTTCGGGCCGGACTTCGACGTGCTCGATCTTGCCGACCGGCTGACCGCAACCGGGTTCGGTGGCCGGCTCCTTGCCCTCACCGCGCCCCTGCCCCGCCCAGAGGCCGTCCGCGCCGAGGTACGGACGCATGCGGCCGGCATCGTCTTCGATCTCGTTCTTCTGCCCGGCCGTCCGGACGGCTAGGGTCAGCCCCGCGCTGGCTTGAGGCCGCGGGCGAAACGGGCGGCGTTCTCGCGGTAATGCGCGGCAGAGGCCAGGAGCCGCGCCTGCGCGTCGCCGTCGAGCAGGCGCACGACCTTGCCGGGCGCGCCCATGACGAGGCAGCCGTCGGGGATATCCTTGCCCTCGGTGATGAGCGCCCCGGCCCCGATCAGGCAGCCCCGGCCGATCCTCGCGCCGTTCAGCACGGTTGCCCCCATGCCGATCAGCGTGCCGTCGCCGATGGTGCAGCCGTGCAGCATCGCCTTGTGGCCGATCGTGCAGTCGGCGCCGATCACCAGCGGAAAGCCCATGTCGGTGTGGCAGACGGTGTTTTCCTGGATATTGGTGCCGCGGCCGATCCGGATTTCCTCGTTGTCTCCCCTGAGCGTCGCGCCGAACCAGACGTTCGCAGCCGCCCCCAGCACCACCTTGCCGATCAGGTTGGCATCCGGCGCGACCCAGGCGCCATCGCCGATTTCCGGTGTGATCCCATCGAGTTCCCAGATCATCTTGCATCAAACTCCCGGTTGAGGCCACGGACGAAGTCGGAGAGCCACGGCTGGCGGTCGCGCCGCATCCGTTCGGCCAGAAGGATGGTCCTGAGGTCCGCCTCGGCGCGGTCGATATCCTCGTTCACGAGGACATAATCGTATTCCGCCCAATGGCTTATCTCGGCTTCCGATTTCGCCATGCGGCCGGCGATCACCGTGTCGCTGTCCTGCCCCCGCGACCGGAGCCTGCGTTCGAGTTCGGCGATCGACGGAGGCAGGACGAAGACCGAAACGACGTCCTTTCCCAGGACGGAGTTGCGAATCTGCTGGCCGCCCTGCCAGTCGATGTCGAAGAGCGTGTCGCGCCCCTCGGCCATGGCCCGTTCGACCGGCTCCCTTGGCGAGCCGTAGAGGTTGCCGAAGACCTCGGCATGTTCCAGCATGTCACCCGCCGCCACCATCGATAGGAATTCCGCGCGGCTGTGGAACCAGTAGTCCTTGCCATCGGTCTCGCCCGGCCGGGGCGCGCGCGTCGTTGCCGAGACCGAGAAGCGCAATGTCGGGTCCCAGGCCATCAGCCGCTTTGCCAGCGTCGATTTCCCCGCCCCGGAAGGCGATGAAAGAATGATCAGCAAGCCCTTGCGTTTCATCGTCATTCCACGTTCTGTACCTGCTCGCGCATCTGGTCGATCACGTGCTTCAGGTCAAGCCCGATCCGCGTCAGCTCGGCATTGCCGGACTTGGAGCAGAGCGTGTTGGCCTCGCGCATGAACTCCTGCATCAGGAAGTCGAACTTGCGGCCCACCGCGCCTCCCGCCGCCAGAAGCTTGCGCGCCGCCGCGACATGGGCGCCCAGCCGGTCCAGTTCCTCGGTCACGTCGGCCTTGACGGCGAGAAGCGCGAGTTCCTGGGTCACGCGGGCCGGGTCGGCCTCCGGCGCGCCGGCCATCACCCGGCCGAGCGCCTCGGCCAGGGCGCGTGCCATCTCGGGGCGGCGCGCCTCGGCTGCCGATCCCGCCTCAACGGCGAGCGCGGCGATGCGGTCGGTCTGGCGCGCGATCACCGCGGCGAGCGCCCTGCCCTCGTCCTTTCGCATCGCCGCGAAACCGGCCAGGAGCGGGTCCAGGTCGGCGAGCAGCGCGGAGAGGAGCGGCGCGGTATCCCCTGCGTCGCCACCCGCCTCCGTCACGCCGCGCAGGGCGAGGACGGCCGCCGCCGAGGTCTCCGCCAGCGGCAGCCCGGCCGCCTCCGCCCGCGCCCGCACGGCGGCGAGGGCCGACAGGGCGGCGTCGAGGCCGGCCGGGTTGACCTTCAGCACCTCGCCGCCCGCGCCCCGTGCGAGCCGGAGGGCAAGCATGATGTTCCCGCGCTCCGCAACCTGCGCAACGGCGGCGCGGACGGCCGGTTCCAGCCCGTCGATCCCGTCGGGCAGCCGCAGCCTGAGGTCGAAGCCCTTGCCGTTGACCGAGCGAATCTCCCAGGTCCAGTCGAAGCCGGCGGCGGTGCCGCGGCGGCTGGCGAACCCCGTCATGGAGACGAGCGAAGCGTTTACCATTTAAGAGTTTTTCCCTCCGGGTCTGACGGCCGCTCGTGTATTTACGTTTCAGTAAGCATTGCGGCCATAGGGTTAACAGGACCTGACCGTGGCGACAACGCGCGGGGCGGCCGGCAAGGGATCAAGCGCGGCAGGTGTGACATGGACGAGTTCGACGGAAGCCACGGCAAGGTCGTTTCCCTAGCCGGGAATCGCGGGGCGATGGCGCCCGCGGCGATCGCCGAGGTCCGGGCCTATTGGGAGGGGTTGCGCGGCGGGCGCGCCGCACCCTGCCGGTCCGAGGTCGATCCGCGCGGGATCGAGCGGTCGCTCGAACACGCCTTCGTGCTGGAACGGATCGCGCCGCAGGTCGCGCGGTTCCGCCTCGCCGGAATGCATCTCAACGACCTGATGGGGATGGAGGTGCGCGGGATGCCCTTCACCACCCTCTTCACGCCCGCCGCGCGGCGGGAGATCGGCATCCTCCTCGCAAGCGTTTTCGCCGGGCCCTGCACGGCAGAACTGATGCTCGCGGGCGAGTCGGGCTTCGGAAAGCCCGCGCTCGCAGGCCGGATGGTGCTCCTGCCGCTCAAGAGCGACCTCGGCGACGTGAGCCGTATCCTCGGCTGCCTTGCCACCGAAGGCGCCATCGGCCGCGCGCCGCGCCGGTTCGATCTGCGCGAAAGCCTTGTGCGACCGGTCGCCGCGACCGCGCCCGATCGGGATGCCGGGTCTGCCGCCGCGCCGCCGCCGCCCGCCGCGGGCTTTGCCGAGCCGGCAACCCCCTTCGCCGCGGCGCCCGCCCGTCTGGAGCGAGGCCGCGCGCATCTTCGCCTCGTCGTCAGCGACGAGTGATCCCGGACATGGAAACGGCCCCTGCCTGAGGGGCCGTTCGCTGTCCGATATCGACCGCCGGTCGCGGGTTACATGCCCGCCGCCTTCCGCATCGCCCGACGGCCCTGCAGTTCCTCGGCCACCAGGAAGGCGAGTTCCAGGGACTGCGAGGCATTGAGCCGCGGGTCGCAGGCGGTGTGGTAGCGGTCCGAGAGGTCCTCGTCCGTCACGGCGCGCACGCCGCCGGTGCATTCGGTGACATCCTTGCCGGTCATCTCGAAATGCACGCCGCCGGGGATCGTGCCTTCGGCCTTGTGGACGGCGAAGAACTCCCGCACCTCGCGCAGCACGCTCTCGAAGGGGCGGGTCTTGTAGCCCGAGGCCGACTTGATCGTGTTGCCGTGCATGGGGTCGCAGGTCCAGACGACGTTGGCGCCCTCCTCCGCCACAGCGCGAACAAGGCGTGGCAGGTTGTCGCCGACCTTGCCGGCACCGAACCGGGCGATGAGCGTCAGCCGGCCGGGCTCGTTCTCAGGGTTCAGCTTGCGCAGGAGAACCTTGAGGTCGTCGGAACCCAGCGATGGCCCGCACTTCAGCCCGATCGGGTTCTGCACGCCGCGGCAGAACTCCACATGCGCGCCGTCCGGCTGGCGGGTGCGGTCGCCGATCCAGATCATGTGGCCCGACCCCGCCACCGGCAGGCCCGAGGTGGAATCGATCCGTGCGAGCGCCTCTTCGTATTCCAGAAGCAGCGCCTCGTGGCTCGTGTAGAAATCCACCGCTGCCATCGCGTGCACCGTGTCCGAGGTCACGCCCGCGGCCGCCATGAAGTCCATCGCGTCCTGGATTCGGGTGGCCACCTCGCGGTAACGCTTGGCCTCGTCCTCCTCGGTGAAGCCGGCGATCCAGCTCTGGACCCGGTGCATGTCGGCATAGCCTCCGGTCGAGAAGGCACGCAGGAGGTTCAGCGAGGCCGCCGCCTGGGTATAGGCCTGCAGCATCCGGACAGGATCGGGGATGCGCGCCTCGGCCGTGAAGTCGAATCCGTTGATGATGTCGCCGCGATAGGAGGGCAGTTCCACCCCGCCCAGGGTCTCGGTCGCGGCCGAACGGGGCTTGGCGAACTGTCCGGCCATGCGACCGATCTTCACCACCGGCAGCTTCGCGCCCCAGGTCAGCACGATCGCCATCTGCAAGAGAACCTTGAAGGTGTCGCGGATGTTGTCGGCCGAGAACTCGGCGAAGCTTTCCGCGCAGTCGCCGCCCTGCAGGAGGAACGCCTTGCCCGCGGCGACCTCGCCGAGCGCCCGCTTGAGCTTGCGCACCTCGCCCGCGAAGACGAGCGGCGGCATCCGCGAAAGCTGCACCTCGACGGCCCGAAGCGCGGCCTGATCGGGGTAATCGGGCATCTGCACCCGCGGCTTCCTGCGCCAGTCGGATTTGGTCCAGCCCGTGGTCATCTCGTGTCTCCTGAAGGCGTGAGCGATAACGGAGGGCTTATAGCGAAGCCCCCCGCGCGGCGCAAACCGTAATGGGCGGAAATCGGCCTTGAAGACGCCCTGCATTGGTGGTTCTTTGGCGCAAAACGACACAAAGGGTCGCGGAATGTCCAGTCCCAAGGCGCGTGGCATCCGGGTGGCCAGCGGCGAACCGAAGCAGCGGCGGTTCGTCTTTCTGCTGCTCGACCGGTTCACGATGCTGTCCTTCGCCGGGGCCATCGAACCCCTCCGGATCGCCAACCGGGTTCTGGGGCGGCAGGCCTATGTCTGGAAGCTGGCGGGCGAGAACGGGACCGAGGTCACTTGCTCCAACGGCGCGTCCTTCAAGCTCGACATGGGGCTCGACGAGATCGAGCGGGAGGACACCGTGCTTGTCTGCGGTGGCATCGACGTGCAGCAGGCGACGACCAAACCGATCCTCAACTGGCTCCGGCGCGAGGCGAGGCGCGGGGCGGCGATCGGCGGCCTCTGCACCGCCGCCTACACCGTCGCCAAGGCCGGGCTGCTCGACGGCAAGCGCGCCACGATCCACTGGGAGAACCAGGACAGCTTCATCGAGGAATTCGAGGATGTGAAGCTGACCAAGTCGGTCTTCGTGGTCGACGGCAACCGCATGTCCACCGCGGGCGGCACGGCATCCATCGACCTGATGCTGAAGATCATCGCCGAGGACCATGGCGAGGACGTCGCCAACACCGTTGCCGACCAGTTGATCTACTCCGCCATTCGGACCGACCAGGACACCCAGCGCCTGTCGATCCCGACGCGGATCGGGGTGCGGCACCCGAAGCTGAGCCAGGTCATCCAGATGATGGAGCAGAACATCGAGGACCCGATCAGCCCGGCCGACCTCGCCGAGGATGTCGGCATGTCCACGCGCCAGCTCGAACGGCTCTTCCGCCGCTACCTCAACCGCAGCCCCAAGCGCTATTACATGGAACTCAGGCTCCAGAAGGCGCGCAACCTTCTCATGCAGACCGACATGAGCGTGATCAACGTGGCGCTCGCCTGCGGGTTCGCAAGCCCCTCGCACTTCTCGAAATGCTACCGGGCGCACTACAAGACAACGCCCTACCGCGAGCGCGGTTCGCACGGCACCTCGGCCATCGCCACGCCGCGGCTGTCGGTCTGAGCGGTCAGCCCTGCGGACGCATCCGGAAGACGGCGCCGCGGTCGACCGAGAGAAACCAGATCGAGCCGTCGGGCGCCTCGCGGATGTCGCGGACGCGGCCGGTCTCGGCGGCGCGGATGACCTCTTCCGCCCAGCCGTTTTCGGGATCCAAGCGCGCCACGTAGTCGAATTTCAGGCTGCCCAGGAAGTGATCCCCAGCCCACTCCGGCCAGAGCCTGCCGGAATAGACCATGTGGCCCGAGGGCGCGATCGAGGGATCCCAGTAGTGGGCGGGCTGCGTCACGCCCTCCCCCGCCGTGC
>NZ_JAYRTX010000013.1:0-44962 GCF_041919395.1 Albidovulum sp. | reverse complement strand
TCACAACATGGTTCTTCCAGACAAACTCAAGCGGCTTGCCCTCGCGCTTGGCCATGATGATCCGGCCGTTGTAGGCGGTCGACAGCGCCACATTGTTCGAGGCAAGCCATTCCACCGGTTGCGCGCCAGACTCCCAATATTGCAGCAGATCCTTGATCTTGTCCCACTGGGCGAAGGCTCGGTCCACGCCCTCAGGGGTCGCCAGCACCTCGTAGATCTGGTCCGGCGGCACACCGTCGGCCATCAGCGCATATTCCAGGTTGAACTGCGGCGTATTGTTGACGCCCCGCTTGCCGGGGAATGTGTCGCGGTCGAAGAAGTCCTTCCAGTCCTGAGGCGGGGTCGGAAAGACTTCGGAGTTGTAGGCGAAACCGTTTCCGATGACGACGTTGCCGACACCGCAATCTATCGCCGCACCCGGCAGGAGGTCGTCCTTGCCACCGATCGCGTCCCAGTCGAGCGGCTCCAGCAGCCCCTCGTCGCAAGCAAGCTGCAGTTCGGATCCGCCCATGATGAGGAAGTCCCAGCTCACGTTGTTCGTGTCCACCATGGCCTTGATCTCGGCCAGACCACCCAGATAGGTCGTCTCCGTGAAATTCAGGCCGGACTTGGCAGCGAAGGGCTTGAAGTAGGCTTCCCGCTGGGCGTCCTGGTAGTTGCCGCCCCAACCGGCAATGGTCACGTCCCGTGCCGCGACAGGTGCCGCCACGACGGCGCACAAGGTCGCAATCCCGATCACCTTCATGAAGTTTCCTCCCGAAACCATGAAATTTCGATTATGAGAGGTCTTGCGGCCCGGGATCGGCTCCCGTCGCCCGGCGCAGACTCGACAACTCCCGCAACCACTATGACATGATTAAATTTATCGTCAATAAAATTTAATGTAGAGGTATTTTTGACTTTCTTGTTATACTTCTACGGTGATCCGACGTAAGGAGTGCATCTCGTGCAGATCGATCCGAGTCCTCTGGAAGCGCAAAGTGAAACCCGCCAAGTCGGCGAGACATTACGTCTGCGCCGGCAAATGCGTGGACTTTCACTCAAACAGGTTGCCGAACCTGCGGGTATCTCGGTGGGCATGCTGAGCCAGGTTGAGCGAGGGCTTGCGGCGCCCTCGATCAAGACCCTCCGCGCGATCTGCACCGCGATGGACATGCCGGTGAACTGGTTGTTTCACCGTGACGGCGGACAAGAGAGCCAGGCTGCCGAATACATCGTTCCGGTCGGCGCGCGGCGGTCGTTGACCTATCACGACGGTGGCCTCGTCAAGGAACTGCTCACACCCGACACGCAGCCGACGATCCAGATGCTGCGCTTTCTGCTGAAACCGGGCGCCTCGTCGGGGGAACCCTACAGCAACGCCGAAGGCGGCAAATGCGGGATCGTTCTGGCAGGAACGCTGGGGCTTGAACTGAACGGCGTCGAATTCGTCGTCAACTGCGGCGACAGCTTCGCCTTCCCCTCAACGGCAATGGTGCGCTTCTGGACCATCGGCGATGATGCCTGCGAGGTCATCTGGGTCGTTGCACCCGCAACAGTCTGACGAGAGCGGTCCCGGCGCGATCCATTGCCCACCCGGCCGATCCGCAACGATGCCGGATCGCCGCCAAATGAATGCGTTGAAGACCACTCCCCCGACGTCGGTCAGACCTCATCGATCACGAGGATCAGCGCGCGAGTCAGCGCACCACGACATTGCTCGGCGCTCCCGCGCCTTCGCGCTCAGATCGGCACTGCGGCCTCTGCAAACCAAACCGGCTCGCATGTTCGTCGATGTGTGGCTGGCGTTCTCCGAAGGCGCTCAAGTGTTGCCGGCGATTCACCGTGCGGCAGCGGACCCGAGGACCCTTTCCCTGTGCTGGCAGCGGATGGCATCCCCGTCGATCTCCTTGGAACTCCCTAGCACTTCGAAATCGGCAAGATGCAAGCGCTCGGCAAACAGCTTGTTCGCACACGGCCATGGGACGGACCATCGGGCTGGACTCTGATGATGTGACCACCCCCGCGCGCTCGCCTGCGGCAATGCCGGATGCAAGGCCGGATAGAACGCAGCGGCTGGGTTCACCGGACTCGAGGCTTTCCGGGCGTGAAGGGTCCAGAGCGTCCATTCCGCATCCGGTTGCCGCGCCGCCGGGGAGCGGCTAGGTCATGGTCATGCTAGTACTCGACAGCGTCATCAGCGATCGCGGCTCCCGATATGCCGTCTCGGGCGGCCCCTGCCGTTCCGGCAACGAGGCAACGGCGTTCGTCGATGATCTCAGACGCAGGAAGAAGTTCGCCAAGGCCACGCACCACTCCTGGGCGCTTCTGGCCGAAACCGGGCCGGAGAAGGACGACGACGGGGAAAGCGGCGCCGGCGTCGTCATCCTGCGGATGCTCGAGCGGGCGAACCTGCGCAACCATGTGATCGTCGTCACGCGCTGGTATGGCGGCAAGCACCTCGGCGGCGACCGATTCCGCCACGTTCAGGACTGTGTGCGAACCTACCTGGACCACGTGACGCCCGGGAGCGCGGGATGATCGCCTGCTCGGTTCCCGATCCCGCGCCGGGGCCAGACGGACAGCCCCGGCAGAGGCCCTGCGGAACACGCCGGACGCTGCACACCGCGCCGAGGCCTGGGGGGTTCCGCTGCTCCTCACCACAACGGCCGCCGGCGGGATGGCGGCGGCTCTCGCGGCGCTGTGGCCGCGGCGCCGTCGGCCATGTCCGTGGAGCGGGGCGCGAGGCAGAAGCGGTGCGGTGACGCTGAGGTGGGGGATCGGCGCGTCGCACGGATGGCGAGGCCGGCGTCACGGCGCGACCTCTTGGCGAGCCTAGCGTGCCGCATACGCATCATGGATCGAACGCAGCCGGCTGAGCAGATCGGCGGGAAGCGGATCCGGCCCCGGCGACGCCAGTCGCTTCGCAAGGTCGAGGTCGATCCGTTCCTTCAGGTCGAGATCCGGCTTGTCGGTCGTCGAGAGGGGGGCATTCGCGCCGAGATAGATCGACGGCCAGTTCGCTTCGCGGCAATGGCGCGCCGTGTGGACGTGTCCGAGATAGTTGCCGAAGGGTCCGATGTCGCGGGCGATGTCGAGCGCGATCTGGTCTTCGGTCACCGGCGCTCCTCTCCACAGGGTGCGTAGAAGGCCCGCAAGATCGTTGGCGAGCATCAGCGAGTGGATCGAATAGGTCATGCCGTTGTCGTGCAAGCCCAGATAGTCGCAGGTCGCCGGCCGGCAGAAATAGACCTGGGTCAGCAGCGTCGACAGTTCCCAGACCGCATCCTGGTTGAATCGCCGCGCTTTCACCCGACCGGCGAAGGCGGTGAAGGACGGGATGCCGAGCTGCCGGCGGATCTGGCAGATGATCTGTTCGCCCAGCATCACCTGTGCGATCGACCCGATCGCTCCGGTGGCGGCTTCCATGAAGTAGGCCATCCCCGATCCGATGCAGAACGAGCCGGGCACGGCGAGCTGCGCCAGAACCATCGCCGCGAAATCCGTCGCGAGCGCGTGCACCACGCAGCCGGCGACGGTGATCGGCGAGGTGGCGCCCCCGAAAGCGACGGTGCCCGAAACGACCGGCACGCCGGCGCGCACGCAGGTCAATATCTGCTCGACATGGGTTGCGGCATAGCTTGCCGGCAGGGGCGTGACGATATGGAGAAAGTAGGGTCTCTCTCGCAGGGCGTCCCGGCCGCCGCGCAGTTCCGCGGCCATCTCGATCGCGGCCCTGAGCGTGATGTCGTGCTCGCAAAGGAATTCGAGCGGCTTCGAAGTGTTCTCGACCAGGCAGAGGAACTCGCCGATCTCGCCCGCAGGTGTCGAATTCGGGATGTCCTTGCAGGCCACGCAGACGGCGTCGATGTGTTCGAGTCCGTCGGCGATGAGCGTGATCCGGGCGAGATCGGCAAGCGTGCTGTCGCGCGGCGCGCCGGTGTCCCAGTCATAGACCCTGATGCAGGTCATGCCAGGGATGAACCAGCAATGGTCCTTGTCGAGGTCGAGATGCCGGGAGCCGTCGCGGTTCCACAAGCGGACCGACTTCGCGCAGCGCCTGAGAGTCTCGCGGGTGATCTCGGGGGGAATTCTGACCACGCCGCCTCCGACCGTGCAGCCGGCACCGGCAAAGATCGCATCCGCCTCGGTTCCGGGCTCGAAACGCACGCCCACCTCGGCGACATAGGCAATGGCTGCGGCGAGGATGCGGTCGGCTTCCTCCGTCGTGATCGGATCATAGGCGCGGTTGACCGTCGAATGCGCACCGATGTCTGCCGGCGTCCCCGCGTCGGCCCGGCCCCGCTGGCGCTGCTCGGATCGGCGCATTCTTCACCCTCGGAAGCAATGTGTTCCAGGCACTGATTATTCCGGCAGTCAAAACCTGACAATCGTCATCATGGTGCGCGACCGGTTTCACTCCATTCGAAGGGACCTGCGCGCATCAGCGTCGTGCGTCCACGTGCCGACGAAACGACGGCCTGCCCCATCCGCGCCTGACGCAAGGTTCCGGCCGAAGGGGCGAGGCGCAACGCGCGCTTGTCACCGCACCGTCGAACCCTGCCACGCCCCCCCCGAATCCAGAAGCCGGTCACAGCATCGGCGGGGTGCAGGCGCAGGCGACCACGGCGACGGTCTTGCCGATATTGCGCAGCGTATAGGGCTGGCGGCCGATCAACTGGTAACCGCCCCCCCGGCGAAGCACCCGCGTCTCCGAGCCGACGGTGACCTCGATCGTGCCGGTCAGAACCACCGCCGCGGTTTCGCCATCGTGCGAGATCGGCTCCTCTCCGGTGCCGGCACCGGGCTGGTAGCGCTCGATGAACATCTGGAGCGACTTGTCGCGCCGTTCCGCGGCAAGAACGCGCAGGTCCGCCTCGCCGCGCGCCACCACGGCAAGATCGTTGCGGTCGAAGAACATGACATTGCTCTGTGACGACGGCAGCGCGAAGAAGTCCGCCATCGAGATCGGCACCGCCGACAGAATCCGGTGAAGGGATGCCAGCGAGGGCGAATGAGTCTCCTGCTCTATGAGCGAGATCGTGGAATTGGTGACGCCCGCGCGTTTCGCAAGCTCGCGCTGCGAGAGGCCCGCGCGCTCGCGCACCGCACGCAGGCGGGCGCCGATGTCGAGACCGGCGGAGATCGGCGCAGCCGGCTGGTGCTCTTTCGCCGCAAGTTTCCGCCCCATGATTGTCGTTCTCCCGAATGACCGGCTGCGTAGCTCTTCCAGATCCGATCGCCATATGCGCACCGCCTCGCCCGTCGTCAATGCGGGCGCATGGGCGCTTCAGGCTTGACTGTAAAGTATTTCATGACATGATTGGAGAAAAATCAAACACAACCTGCCGGGAGGGCCAGTCATGAGCGCCATAGAAACCTTCAACAGGCTTTCGGGCAAGCTTTTCATCGACGGCGCCTTCGTGGCGAGCGGCTCGGCCGACCGACTCGCCGTGATCGACCCGGCGACCGAGGACCGGATCGCCGAGATCGCGGATGCGGCAGACGCCGAGGTGGATGCCGCGATCGAGGCGGCGCTGGTCGCGGGCAGGCGCTGGAATGCCATCGACATGCGGTCGCGCGCCGTGGTGATGCACGAGATCGCGGCGGTGATGCGGCGCGACAAGGCGCTCTATGCCGAGTACCTGACCCGCGAGGAGGGCAAGCCCTACAAGGAATCGCTCGACGAGGTGTCGTGGTGCGCCACGGCCATGGACTACTACGCCGAGGTCGCGCGGCACGAGGCGGGTCGCATTGCCGGCACCACGGTTCCGGGGCAGTTCCACTTCGCCGTGAAGGAGCCGCTGGGCACCGTCGTCATCATCCTGCCCTTCAACTATCCCCTCGTGCTTCTGTGCTGGGAGGCGGCCGCCGCGCTGGCCGCCGGGAACGCCGTCATCGTCAAGCCACACGAGCAGACCTCGATCACCACGCTGAAGTTCATGGAGTTGTTCAACGGCCTGCCGCAGGGGCTGATGCAGTGCGTCACCGGCGGGCCGCGGGTCGCCCAGCGGCTGATCGCCAGCCGCAAGACCCATGGCGTGGCCTACACCGGCTCGGTTCCCGTGGGCCAGGCGGTGGCGCGGACCTGCGCGGAGACCTTCAAGCCCTGCCTGATCGAGGCCTCGGGCAACGACCCGTTCATCGTCATGCCGTCCGCGCCACTGGAGATGGCCGCGCGCGGTGCGGCCTTTGCGGCCTATCTCAACTGCGGGCAGGTCTGCACCTCGGCGGAACGGTTCTATGTGCACGAGGCGATCCACGACCAGTTCGTGGAACGGCTCGTCGCCGAGGCGAAGAAGCTGCGCATCGGCAACGGCCTTGAAGAGGTCGACATGGGGCCGATGGCAACCGGCCGCCAGCGCGACCGGTTCGAGGCGCTGATCGCCAATGCCCGCAAGCAGGGGGCCAAGGTCGCCACGGGCGGCGGGCGGCCCGCGAACCTCAACAAGGGCTGGTATGTGGAGCCCACGGTGCTGACCGAGGTCACTCCCGACATGACGATCCTGCAGGAGGAATCCTTCGGGCCGGTCGCGCCGATCTGCCGGGTGAAGAGCTTCGACGAGGCCATCGAACTGGCAAACCGGTCCGACTTCGGGCTGGGCGCGAACCTCTACAGCTGTGACACTACCGAGACCTTCCGCGCGGTGCGCGAGATCCAGTCGGGCATCCTCTGGATCAACGCACCGCTTCTTGACAACGACGCCCTGCCCTTCGGCGGGCGCAAGCTTTCCGGCAACGGCCGGCAGTTGGGCCCCGAAGGTCTGAACCAGTTCCAGAACACCAAGTTCGTGATGATCGACCCCGGGGCGAGCAACCAGGACTTCTGGTGGTTTCCCTATGCCCGCGAAGAGAGCTATCCGGGCACGCGGTGAGCGCGGGACAGCGGGGTGCGAGCATGGCAACGGATTTTCCCGAACGGGTCGAAGTCGCGATCATCGGCGGTGGTGTGGCAGGCTGTTCCGTCGCCTACCACCTGACGAAGATCGGCATCACCGATGTCGCGCTTTTCGAGCGACGCCAGCTGACGAGCGGCACGACCTGGCACGCGGCCGGGCTCGTCACCCAGCTTCGCGCCACCCGTCGTATGACGGAGCTTGCGAAGTACACCGGCGAACTCTTCGGGGACCTGGAGGCCGAGACCGGTCAGGCGACGGGCTTCAAGCGGAACGGTTCGCTCCGTGTGGCCAACACCCCGGTGCGCTACGAGGAACTGGCGCGCGGCGCTTCGATGGGGCGCAACTTCGGCCTTCCGGTGGAGCCGGTTACGCCCGGCGAGATCAAGGAACGCTGGGCGCCGATCAACGCCGAGGGGATCGTCGGCGGTTTCTGGTTTCCCCATGACGGACAGGTGAACCCTGCGGATGTGACTCAGGCCTATGCGCGTGGCGCCCGGATGCGCGGGGGGCGCATATTCGAGAACACCGGCGTCACGCGGATCATCGTCGAGAACGGCAAGGCGGCCGGTGTGATGACCGACAAGGGCCCGGTGCGCGCGAATACGGTCGTCCTCTGCGGCGGCATGTGGTCGCGCGACCTGGCGGCGGAGGCGGGCGTCACCATACCGCTGCACGCGGCGGAGCATTTCTACTGCGTGACCGAGGCCATCCCCGATCTGCCAAGGAACCTGCCGGTGCTCTTCCTCGGCGACGAATGGACCTACTACAAGGAGGATGCGGGCAAGCTTCTGGTCGGGTTCTTCGAGCCGAATGCCAAGCCCTGGGGGCAGAAGGGCATCCCCGGCGACTTCGCCTTCGGGACGCTGCCCGAGGACATCGACCACATCGCCCCCCATCTGGAAACCGCCACCCGCCGGGTGCCGGTGCTGGAGCGGACGGGCATCCAGCTCTTCTTCAACGGCCCCGAAAGCTTCACGCCCGACGACCGTTACCTCTTGGGCGAGACGCCCGAGGTGCCCGGCCTGTTCTGCGCCACCGGCTTCAACTCGATCGGCATCCTCTCGTCGGGCGGGGTCGGCAAGGCACTGGCCGACTGGATCCGCGACCGCCGGCCGCCGGTGGAGCTGATGGATGTGGACGTGCGCCGCACCCAGGCCTTCCAGGGCAACCGCAGGTATCTCGAGGACCGCACCACCGAGACGCTCGGCGCGCTCTTCGACATGCACTGGCCGTCCAAGCAGTTCGAGACGGCCCGCGGCATCCGCCGAAGCCCGTTCCACGACCGCCTCGCCGCGATGGGCGCCTGGATGACCGAGGCCGCGGGCTGGGAAAGGCCGGGCTTCTTCGGCGCGGCAGGGGCGCGTCCCGAGGTTACCTATTCCTACGGCCGGCCGTCGTGGTTCGACGCCGTCGGGGCGGAATCCCGGAACACCGCCGAGAACGTGACGCTCTTCGACCATTCCTGCTTCATCAAGTATCTCGTCGCGGGGGCGGACGCATGCGCGGCGCTGAACCGAATCTGCGCCAACGACATCGACGTTGCGCCGGGCCGGGTGGTCTATACCCAGTGGTTGAACGAGCAGGGCGGGATCGAGGCTGACGTAACGGTGACGCGGCTTTCGGAAACCGAGTTCATGGTCGTGACCATCGCCGTTTCCCAGCGCCGCGACCTGGCGTGGCTGAAACGCCATCTGCCGGACGGCGCCCGGGTCTTCGTCCACGACATCACCTCGGGCCTGCCGATGCTCGCCCTGATGGGACCGAAGTCGCGCGACCTCATGCGGCGCCTGTCGCCCGACGATTTCGGCGACGCGGGCTTTCCCTTCGGCACCAGCCGCGAGATCGACCTCGGCTATGCCCGCGTCCGCGCCAGCCGGCTTTCCTATGTCGGCGAACTCGGGTGGGAGCTTTACATGCCCGCCGAATTCGCGGGCCATGTCTTCGAGAAGATCGTCGAGGCCGGTGCCGGTCTGGGGCTGACGATGGGCGGCTTCTTCGCCATCAACTCCCTGCGGATGGAGAAGGGCTACCGCCACTGGGGCCACGACATCGGCGAGGAGGATACTCCCCTGCAGGCGGGCCTCGGCTTTGCCGTCGCCTTCGACAAGCCGGGCGGATTCATCGGGCGCGACGCGCTCGTGCGGCAAAGGGATGCCGGCCCGGCGGAGCGGCGGCTGGTCCAGGCCAGGGTCGCGACCGACGGTATCCCGCCGCATCTTCATCACAACGAACCGATCCTGCGCGATGGCGCCATCGTCGGTTCCGTCACCACCGGCGCCTATGGCCACCGGATCGGTGCCTCGCTCGGCATGGGCTACGTCTCCTGTCCCGGCGGCGTGTCGCCCGACTGGCTCGACACGGGATCCTGGGAGATCGAAGTCGCGTGGAAACGCTACCCCGTCCGGCTTCAGCTGCGCCCCTGGTATGACCCGGGCGGCACCCGGCTGAAAGGATGAGGCGTCGCACCTTCTCCGGGGTGCACCTGAACCGGAGCAATGCAGGCCCGGAGGGCTACGGGGCCACAACGAGGGAGAACGAGAATGCACGACAAGCTTCCACTGGAACTTGAACAGCGGATCGATGCGCTGGAGAGGGCCGAAAACCAGGGGGCCGGTTTCGGGCCCGCCGACTGGGTCTGGCTCCTGCTGCTGGGCGTCGTCGGCCCCGCCCTTCTCCTGCTGTGGGGGTGGCAATGAGCGCGAGGGATAGTTCTGACGAAACCGGCTGGCCGCTGACCCGCACGGAACGCGACTGGAACCGCTGGCAGCTCTTCGCGGTGCTGCTTGTCACCGCAGCGGCGACGTGGTGCTACATCATCGGCGAATACGTCGGCTACTACCTGAACCTGCGCATGGGTTTCGCCGCAATGACGGCCGGCAGCATGATCGGAATGCTTCTGGTCACGCTCGCCGTCGTCCCGCCCGCCACCCGGTTCGGCATCGATTCCATCGCCTCGGCGCGCCCGCAGTTCGGAGACCGGGGCTGGATCATCACCGTCTTCCTTCAGTACGCCTCGATCATCGGCTGGAACTGCCTGCTGATGATCTTCTTCGGCAAGTCGGTGGACCAGCTCCTTCAGACGCTCGGGCTCATCACGCCCGACACGGGCGACTGGGTGCTGCGCGGCCTGACGATACTTGCCTGCATTTTCGTCTACATCGTGCTTCTGCGTGGCGGAACGGGGCTCGAACTCGTCTCGAAGGTGCTTTTCTTCTTCATCGTTGGAATCGGCGGCTGGATGACATGGATCCTCGTGACCCGCGAGTCGGGGGTTCTCGCCGAAGCCAAGCCGGCCTACGCCTCGGGCAGCCTGCGCTGGGACTATGTCACCGGGGTCGAGATCGGGATCGTCAGTCTCCTGAGCTGGTGGCCCTATATCGGCGCGATGGTGCGCAAGGCGCCGAACGCCGGGGGGGCCACCCTGCCGGCCATGCTCGGCATGGGCCTGCCGGTGCCGATCCTTTCGGTGGTCGGGCTCGCGGCCATTCTGGCGCTCCAGGTCTCCGACCCCGCGGCCTGGCTTGTCCAGCTCGGCGGCCCGACCTACGGGGTCATCGCGCTTCTCTTCGTCATCGCAGCGAACTTCGGCACGACCCTCGCCGGCGTCTACGCAACCGCCATCGGCCTCCGCCAGGTGCCGGCGCTGGCGGAGACGCGATGGGGCGTCCTGATGCTCTTCGCGCTGGTTCCGGTTGCGGCGGTCAGCCTCTTCGTGCCGGACCTCTTCTTCAACAACTTCGGCACGTTCCTCGCTTTCATCGGTGTGTCCTTCGCCCCGATCTGCGCGATCCAGATCACCGACTACCTGATCCTGCGCCGCCAGCGGATCAGCATTCGCGCCGTGTTCGTCGGCGGGCCCGGCACGGACTATCACTACTGGGGTGGGTTCAATCCGGCGGCGATCCTCGCCATGGTCGCCGGGTTCGTCACCTATCTCTACCTGCTGAACCCGGTCACCTATGCCAGCCGGGCGCCCTACGACTATCTGACGGCGTCACTGCCCACCGCGGTGGTCGCCGGCGTCGTCTACGCCCTGGTCACGGTTCTCCTGGTGCGGCCTTCCGGCAAGGGAGGCTACGAATAGCAGACCCTGGCCGCCGCCCGGCGCGGGCGGCGGCCACATGCCTGATGCTGCCATGAGACGCGCGTCGAGGCGGGCAAGGCAAGGGGTCTTCCCGCGCAGCCTTCCGTCCAGCGTGCGGCGCTTCTTTCGAGATGGCGCCAGAGGGCATCCCCACCGCTCTCCAACGGATTTCCCGTGACCTCAAATTACCCAGCGGTCGCAGCCGTCACGCCGGGGCGTTTCCGACGGCACCGCTCGCGCCGGCCATCGGCGCGGCGAAGCGGCGGAGCCGGAGGGCGTTGCCGAGGACGAAGACCGACGAGAGCGCCATCGCCCCGGCGGCGAAGACGGGCGAGAGCAGGATGCCCGCGGCAGGCCAGAGCGCGCCAGCGGCCACCGGGATCAGGGCGGCGTTATAGGCGAAGGCCCAGAAGAGGTTCTGCCGGATGTTCCGCATCGTTGCCCGGCTGAGCGCGATGGCGTCCGGCACAGCGCGCAACGAGCCCGAGATCAGCACGACGTCGGCCGCCTCGATGGCCACGTCCGTGCCGGTGCCGACCGCGATCCCGACATCCGCCTCGGCCAGCGCCGGGGCGTCGTTGATGCCGTCGCCAACGAAAGCCACGGCCCCGAGCGCCTTCAACCGCCTGATCGCCGCGACCTTGCCGTCGGGCAGGACCTCGGCCGCCACCTCGTCGATCCCGAGGCGCCGGGCGATGGCTTCGGCGGTGCGGCGGTTGTCGCCGGTGATCATCGCGACCTTGAGCCCGAGGCGGTGCAGCGCCCGGATCGCCTCCGGGGTCGTCGCCTTGACCGGGTCGGCCACGGCGAGGATCGCGGCAAGACGGCCGCCGATCGCGGCGTAGAGCGGCGACCTGCCTTCGCCGGCAAGCCGCGCGGCCGTCTCGGCAAACGCTTCAACATCATGGCCGAGCTTCGCCATGTAACGGTCTGCGCCGATCTCGACCCGGATGCCGCCTGCCTCGGCTGAAACGCCGAAGCCGGTCACGCTCTCGAACGACCCGACGGCGGGCAGGACCAGCCTTTCGGCCGCGGCCGCCGCGCCGATGGCGCGGGCGATCGGATGCTCGGACTTCGCCTCGACGGCGGCGATCCGGGACAGCACGTCCGCGCGTTCGAACCCCTCGGCCAGGACGAGGTCGGTCAGGGCCGGCCTGCCCTCGGTCAGCGTCCCGGTCTTGTCGAGCGCGACGACCCGCGCCCCCTCCAGCGCCTGCAGCGCGTCACCCTTGCGGAAAAGCACGCCAAGCTCCGCCCCGCGGCCGGTCCCGACCATGATCGAGGTGGGCGTGGCGAGGCCCATCGCGCAGGGGCAGGCGATGATCAGGACCGCGACCGCGTTCACGAGGCCGAAGGTCAGCGCCGGATCCGGACCGAGGAAGAACCACAGGCCGAAGGTCAGGGCGGCGATCGACATCACCGCCGGCACGAACCACAGCGTGATCCTGTCGACGAGACCCTGGATCGGCAGCTTGGCGGCCTGCGCCTCCTCGACCATGCGGATGATCTGCGCGAGCACGGTGTCGGCGCCGACGGCGGTGGCGCGGAAGGCGAAGGCCCCGGTCTGGTTGACCGTGCCGCCGGTAACCCTGGCGCCCGCCGCCTTCGCCACCGGGAGGGGCTCGCCCGAGATCATGCTCTCGTCGATCCAGCTCTCGCCTTCGGTCACCTCGCCGTCCACCGGCACCCTCTCGCCGGGGCGCACCTCGACGATGTCGCCGGGGGCGACATCCGGGGCCTCGATCTCGACGACCGATCCGCCGCGCCGCACGCGGGCGGTCCGGGGCTGCAGGCCGACCAACCGTCTGATCGCCTCCGAGGTGCGGCCCTTTGCCCGCGCCTCGAGCACCCGTCCGAACAGGATCAGCGTCACGATGACCGCCGCGGCCTCGTAGTAGACGTTCACCGTGCCCGCCGGCAGCAGCCCCGGCGCGAAGGTCGCGACGAGCGAATAGGCATAGGCGGCCAGCGTGCCCACGGCGACGAGGCTGTTCATGTCGGGCGCGCCCCGGAACAGCGCGGGGAGGCCCTTCGCGTAGAAGCGCAGGCCCGGGCCGGCGAGAACGGCCGTCGTCAGCGTGAACTGGATCAGCCAGCTCGTGGACATGCCGATGGTCGCGGCGATGAGATGGTGCATCCCGGGAATGACATGGCTGCCCATCTCGAGGATGAAGACAGGCAGGGTCAGCACCGCCGCGCGCCAGAGATCGCGGCGGAGCCGGCCACGCTCGGCATCCTTCCGCGCCTCGGCCTCGGCATCTGCCGCACCGCTCCGTTCGACCGGGTGCGCTGTGTAGCCCGCCCGCTCGACTGCCCCGATCAGGGTGGCGGCATCGGCACTGCCCTTCACGGTCGCACGCTCGGTCGCCAGGTTCACGCTGGCCTCGGTGACGCCGGGCACGGCGCGCAGCGCGCGTTCGACGCGGCCGACGCAGGAGGCGCAGGTCATCCCCTCGATGGCGAGTTCCGCGGTCGCGGGGCTGACCGTGTAGCCTGCGCGCTCGACCGCGCGGATCAGATCGGCCCGCGCGACCGCAGAGGCGAGACGGACCTCCGCGCGTTCCGTGGCAAGGTTCACGCTGGCGTCAAGGACGCCCGGCACCCCCTTCAGGGCCCGTTCGACACGGCCGACACAGGAGGCGCAGGTCATCCCCTCGACGGGGAGCGCGACCGTCTCGGCGGGGACTTTCGCTGACATGTCCATGCAACCGTCCTCGGGACCAGTGCCCGACCGTTTCCATATGGGGTTTGCGCCACCCCGCCGGAAGGGTCAAGACCGTGCCGGGATGCGTGCCGTGATCGCCCCCGCCGGGGGCGACTTTCTGGGTGTAATGCCGGCGTCCGGCTGCTATCCCGGAGCGACAGGCGGAACCAGGCCATGCCGGACAGCAACGCACAGTCATTCAACATCCTCGCGGTGGGCCAGGCCGGCCGGCTCGGCTACGAGGCGGTGGTGCTCGCCGCGTCGCTCCGCGCCTCCGACCCCGGCTTCGCCGGCCGGCTGATCGTGATGGAACCGCAGTCCGGCGGCGCCTGGCCCGGCGATCCACGCCTGCCCGGCCCCATCCGTGCCCTCATCGAGCGCCTCGGGGCCGAAATCCTGCCGTTCGAAGCGCGCCATTTCGGCGCGGCCTATCCGCAGGGCAACAAGATCGAGGCCTTGCTGGCCGCGCCCGAGGATGCGCCCTTCCTCTTTGTCGACACCGACACGCTGGTGACCGGCGCACTTTCGGCGGTGCCCTTCGACTTCGCCCGGCCCTCCGCCTCGATGCGCCGCGAAGGGACCTGGCCCGGGATCGAGCTCTATGGCCCGGGCTACACTGCGATCTGGAAATCCCTCTACGACCGCTTCGGCCTCGACTTCGGCTCCTCGCTGGACCTCGCCCAGCCCGACGAGCACTGGGAACGCTACCTCTACTTCAACGCCGGCTGGTTCTTCGGCCCCTGCCCCCGCGCCTTCGGCCAGCGCTTTCTCGACTATGCCCTGTCGATCCGCGACGACCCGCCCGAGGAACTCGTCTGCCAATCGCTCGACCCCTGGCTCGACCAGGTGGCGCTGCCCCTCGTCATCCACGCCCTCGGCGGCGGGCGGCCGGGGCCGGCGCTTGCCGGGCTCGACGGCGCGGTGACCTGCCACTACCGGACCTTCCCGCTTCTCTACGCGCGCGAAAGCGACCGCGCGGTGGCCGTGCTGGAGGAGGTGACCGCCCCAAACTGGGTGAAGAAGGTCCTGAAGGAGCATGAGCCCCTGAAGAAGATCGTCTACCAGGGCAAGGGCGCACAGGTGCGCGCGCTCTTCGACCGCAGCGACCTTCCCCGCCGCGAACAGGTGATCCGCAACACGATCAAGCGCGCCGGCCTCTGGACGCGCTGATGCGTCGGGCCTTGAATTGCGACGCCATCGGCGCGACCTATGGCGCAGCAAAAGCCGCCATGTCCGGTATCCCATGCGCCAGTCCCTTTTCGCCCTGCCGCTCCTTCTCGCGCTTGCCGCCCCGCTCCGGGCCGAACCGCAGGTGCCCGGAAGCACCGCCGAAGTCGCGCTCTCCTTCGCGCCTGTGGTGCGGGCCGCCGCCCCAACCGTCGTCTCGATCTACGCCCGCCGCATCGTCGCGGAGCGCGCGAACCCCTTTGCCGACGATCCCTTCTTCTCGCAGTTCTTCGACTTCGGTCCGGCCACGCCGCGCATCCAGAACGCCCTCGGCTCGGGCGTGATCCTGCGCGCGGACGGTATCGTCGTGACCAACTACCATGTCGTGGCCGAGGCAGACGACATCCGGGTGGTGCTGGCCGACGCCCGCGAATTCGCAGGCGAGGTGATCCTCGCCGACGCCGGCCTCGACCTCGCGGTGATCCGTCTCGACGGGGCAGCCGGCCTGCCCGCGCTGCCCCTGGCCGATGCCGACGGCGCAGAGGTGGGCGATCTCGTCCTTGCGATCGGCAATCCCTTCGGCGTCGGGCAGACGGTGACGAGCGGCATCGTCTCGGCCCTAGCCCGGGCCGGGCGCGGCGGCGGCAGGGGCGCGCCCGACCGCCCGCAGGGCTATTTCATCCAGACCGACGCGGCGATCAATCCCGGCAACTCGGGCGGCGCGCTCGTGGATACCGAGGGCCGGCTTCTCGGCATCAACACGATGATCGTCACCCGCTCCGGCGGATCGAACGGCATCGGCTTCGCAATTCCCGCCAACATGGTCGGTCAGGTCGTGGCGCAGGCCGAGGCCGGTTCCAGCCGCTTCATCCGGCCCTGGGCGGGAATCGACGTGCAGCCGGTGGACGCAGACCTCGCCGAGGCGCTCGGACTTGCGGCGCCCGGCGGCGTCCTCGTGCGCGACCTGCACCCGGAAAGCCCCTTCGCCGCTGCCGGATTCCGCACCGGCGACGTCATCACGGCCATCGGCAGCCACGCCGTCAAAGGCGCGGCCGAGCTCGACTACCGGCTGGCCGTCCTCGGCCCCGACGGCACGGCGGACGTCACCTTTCGCCGCGACGGCGCGGAAGCGACCGCGACGGTGCAACTCGCCCCCGCACCCGCGGCCGCGGCGCCCCTGACCCTCGGCCCCGGCTCGGCCTTCGCCGGACTCACGCTCGCGCCGCTCGATCCGGCCCTCGTGGACCGGCTCGGCCTGCCCCTGTCGACGACGGGCGCCGTGGTCACCGCCGTCGCCGGCCCGGCCCGCGCGACGGGGCTGCGCCCCGGCGACGTGGTCACCGCGATCAACGGGACGGCGGTCGAAGGCCCGCCCGATGTCGACCGGCTCACCTCGGACGGCCGCCGCAGCTGGGCGGTGGAGTTCCTCCGCAACGGCCAGCGCGGCATCCTGCGCCTCTCCGGCGGCTGAGCCGGCGGTTGCCCGTTGTGCCTCCGCGAAGACTGACCTAACGTCGCGACCCGACCAACCGGGAGTGACGCCATGACGAAAAACTACGGATTCGACACGCTGCAGGTCCATGCGGGCGCCCGCCCCGACCCGGCCACCGGCGCGCGCCAGGTGCCGATCTACCAGACCACCGCCTATGTTTTCCGCGACGCCGACCATGCGGCCGCGCTCTTCAACCTTCAGGAGGTGGGCTACATCTACTCCCGCCTGACCAACCCCACCGTCTCGGCGCTCGCAGAACGGATCGCCACGCTCGAGGGCGGCGTCGGCGGCGTCTGCTGCTCCTCCGGGCATGCGGCGCAGATCATGGCGCTTTTCCCGCTGATGGGGCCGGGGCGCAACATCGTCGTCTCGACCCGCCTCTACGGCGGCACCGTCACGCAGTTCAGCCAGACCATCAAGCGCTTCGGCTGGTCGGCGAAGTTCGTCGATACCGACGACCTCGCCGCCGTAGCGGCGGCCATCGACGAGAACACCCGCGCGCTCTTCTGCGAATCGATCGCCAACCCGGGCGGCTATGTCACCGACATCCCGGCACTTGCCGCCGTGGCCGACAAGGCCGGGCTGCCGCTCATCGTCGACAACACCTCGGCCACGCCCTGGCTCTGCCGCCCGATCGAGATGGGTGCGACGCTCGTCGTCCACTCCACGACGAAGTACCTCACCGGCAACGGCACCGTGACCGGCGGCGCCATCATAGATTCCGGCAAGTTCGACTGGTCCGCCTCGGGCAAGTTCCCCTCGCTCTCGGCGCCCGAACCGGCCTACCACGGCCTCAAGTTCCACGAGACCTTCGGGCCGCTCTCCTACACCTTCCACTCCATCGCCATCGGCCTGCGCGATCTCGGCATGACGATGAACCCGCAGGCGGCGCACTACACGCTCATGGGGATCGAGACTCTTTCGCTCCGGATGGAACGCCATGTCGCCAACGCCCGAAAGGTCGCCGAGTGGCTGGAGAAGGACCCGCGCGTCGAATTCGTCACCTACGCCGGCCTGCCCTCCTCGCCCTATCACGACCGCGCTAAGAAGATCTGCCCGAAGGGTGCCGGCGCCCTTTTCACCTTCGCGGTACGGGGTGGCTACGAGGCCTGCGTGAAGCTCGTCGATTCGCTCGAACTTTTCAGCCACGTGGCGAACCTCGGCGACACCCGCTCGCTGATCATCCACTCGGCCTCCACGACCCACCGCCAGCTCTCGCCCGAGCAGCAGAAGGCGGCGGGCGCGGCACCGAACGTGGTGCGCGTGTCGATCGGGATCGAGGACGCCGACGACATCATCGCCGACCTCGACCAGGCGCTGGCCAAGGCGACGGCCTGAGGCAAAGGGCGGGGCGGTCCGGCCGCCCCGCACGTTACGTCACTCCGCGATCTCGTAGACCATTCCGACCGAGGCGGTGATCGCCAGCTCGCCCGGCGCGACCGGAACCGCGGCCGACTTCGCGTAGCCCGCCGCCTCCATCGCCATCGGCATCGGCGGCATGTAGCCCCCCGCCTCGGTGATCGCGTGCACGCGGCCGAGCTTGACGCCCGCCGCCTCGGCGTAGAGCGCGGCCTTGGCCGCCGCATCCGCCACCGCCCTGCGCCGCGCCTCGTCCTTCGGCGCGCTGTCGTCGGCCAGCCCGAAGCCGAGGCCGTTGAGCGTGTTCGCCCCGTCGGCAACCACCGCGTCGAGCACGCCCCCCACGCTATCGAGCACGCGCACGCGGACCGTGACCATGTTCGCCGCCGTATACCCCACCACCGTCGGCGGCGCGCCGTCCGATCGGCCGTAGTCGTAGCGGGGGCCGAGCGAGAGGCCAGAGGTCTGGATGTCGCGCGGCTCGATGCCCGCAGCCTTCAGCCGTTCGATCACCGCCGCGAGCCGGGCGGAGTTCTCGGCCATGGCGCCGGCGGCCGTATCGGCATCGGTCTGCACGCCGAGCGAGACCGTCGCCATGTCGGGCGGGGCCTCCACCCTCCCCTCGCCGGTCACGGAAATCACGGCCGGCGCCGCATCCTCCGCGAAGGCGGGCAGGGCCACCATGGCCAGGGTTGCGAAAAGACTGGAAAAGCGCATGAAAACCTCCATCTCCGGCGCCGATCATCGGATCTTCGACGCATCCTGCAAGCCGATCCTTGGCCGGCCGGCTTTCCATGGGCGAAAAACTGCTTTAGGACAGACTGCGACACGCCGGCGGCTTTGGCTTCGCCCCTGAACATGCTACCTGCCCGGAAATGAAACCTCCCTTCGCACTCTCTCTTTCCGAGGATGGACTGACCCTGCTTTTCAGGGTCGCGGAGGGCTGGGCCCCGCTCGGGCATGTCGGCTTCGACGCTCCCGATCTGGAAAGCCGGCTTGCCGACCTCCGCGGCCGCGCCGAAACGCTCGCGCCGGGGGGCGTGGCGACGAAGCTCGTCCTGCCGGACACGCAGATCCTCTATACCGAGGTCTCGGCACCAGGCCCCGATGCCGCCAGCCGCCGGGCCCAGATCGCGACCGCGCTCGAAGGCCGCACGCCCTACGCGGTGGTGGACCTGGCCTACGACTGGTCGCGGCAGAACGGCGGCGCGAAGGTTCTCGTCGCCGTGGTGGCGCGGGTCACGCTGGCCGAGGCGGAGAGCTTCGCCGAGGCGCAGGGCTTCAATCCGGTCGCCTTCGTCGCCGCCCCCTCGCCGGGGCGTTTCGCGGGAGAGCCCTTCTTCGGCCCATGCTCGCGGGCCGCAATCCACCTGCCCGACGGCGCCCGCCTCGACCGCGATCAGGACCCGGTCCGGATCGTCGCGCTGCCGCCCGAGATCGCCGCGATCATCGCACCGGGGGCAGCAGAGACCGCCGGACCCGAAGCGCTCGAGGCAGGCACCGCCAGCCCTGCCGTGGCGGAGGCCGGCGCGACCGAAGCGGCCGCGACCGAGGCCGCAGCCCGGTCGCAAGACGAGGCGCACGAGGTCGGCGAATCGGGCGGAATCGAACCTGAACCAACCGACGCCGCGCCGGCTTCGCCGTCAGACTTGCCGGAAACGATCATCGACGCCGAAAAGCTGGAAGCGACGGACCCGGCGCCTGCCCCGCCGACCGGCGAACCTGACGCGGCCCCGGTACCAGAGGCCCCCTTCATCGCCATCGAGGACCTCGCGGAGGACTTCGACGCAGGGACGGCGACCCGGACGGCCGACGCGACGGAGCTTCCCGACGGCACGGTCCTGTCCCCCGCGTTCGCCTCGCGCCGGCAGACGACCGGCGGCGCCGCGGAAACGCACGGCGCGCCGCCCGGCGATCCGGCGAGCCTCCTCGCCGAGGCGACCTCCAGGCTCCACCTCCTCGCCGACGCGCCCGAAACGGTGACCGTACCCCGCGGCGTCCCGCGGATCGGCCCGGCGGCAGCGACGCTCGCCATCACGGCCCCGGCCATCGACCTGCCTCAGACCGTCGCGGATGCACGGGACGGCGCGGGGGGCAACGGGCTCCGTCGCAAGGGGTCTGGCCGGACGCCCCTCACCGCCCTGCCCGAGACCCGCCACGGCACCCAGGCGCA
The DNA here is from genome assembly GCF_041919395.1 of Albidovulum sp. Lineage (NCBI taxonomy): Bacteria > Pseudomonadati > Pseudomonadota > Alphaproteobacteria > Rhodobacterales > Paracoccaceae > Albidovulum > Albidovulum sp. The sequence continues at coordinate 25,105 of NZ_JAYRTX010000013.1, read as the reverse complement.
GTTGCGCGAACGCCAGGCCGCCGCCAGTTCGCTGGCGCCGTCGGAGGCAACCGGGGCGTTCGGCGCACCCCCCGCCGCGCCCCGCCGCACCGTGCCCGACCGCCGGCGGCTCGGACTGATCCTCACCGCGGCCCTTGTGCTCCTTATGCTCGCCGTCGCGCTCTGGTCGCTGTGGTTCGGCGCTGCGCCGACCTCACCCGACCCGGCAGCCCCCGCCGAGACATCGGCGGCACCCGCTGTTCCGGCCGAGCCTGCCGAAACCGCGAGCACGCCCGCCCCGCAAACGGCCCAGCGGACGGCCCAGCAAACGGCACCGCCACCGCGGCCCGCCACGGCAGCGACCGCCGGCATAGACGGCGCGACGGACCCGGCCGGCGATGCGGTGACGGCAGCCCTGACCGAGGCGCTCGCCGGGGATGAAGCGGTCGCCGCCTCCACGCCCGCCCCGAACACGCCCGAGGTCGCGGCGCCCGGGATTGACCCGGCTCCTTCCGACACGGCTCTCGGGGACGCTCCGGACGCGACGACACCTGCGATGCCCGCACCCGCGCCGCAGGCCACGACCGAGGGGGCCGCGACCGCCACCGAAGCGGCGCCAGTGGCCGCGCCCGGACAGGCTCCCGCGCCGGTCTGGACCGGCATCCCCTCGAGTGCCGCAACCGGCGCTGACGACCAGAATTCCGGTGCGACGGCACTTGCTGCCCTGGCCGACCCCGGCCGCGAGGCCCTCCCGGCCACGCCGGAGGGGCTTGCGGAGACCGCACCAGCCACCACCGCCGACGCCCTGCCCGAGGCTCAGCCGCTTCCGCCTCCGTTCGGCACCGTCATCACCTTCGGCCCCGACGGCCGCATCGTTCCCACGCCCGAGGGCGTGGTCACTCCGGACGGATTCACGCTCTACGCCGGCCGCCCGCCGCTCGTGCCCGCCGCCGCTCCGCGCCCCGGCGCTGCCGCCGCCCCGAGCGGGTCGGCAGCCGGATCGCCCGCCACCGAGCCGACCCTGCCGCCGCTGCCCGCGCCCGTCGATCCCGCGCACTCGGCCCGCAATCCGCAGCTCCGCCCGGCGGCGGTCCTCGAACGCGCAGCAGCAGCCCGCGCACTCGCGCCCGTGACGCCTGCCGCGCCCGCACCGGCGGAGTCCGCCGCCCCGGTGCCGCCGGAGGCCGCGCCGGCCGCGACCGAAGGCGCCCTGCCGCCGCTTCCCGGGCCGGTCGATCCTGCCCATGCCGCACTCGGACCGAAGCTCCGCCCTGCCGCCGTCACCGCCCGCGCCGAGACCGCCCGCGCCCAGGCCACGGCCATTGCCGCCGCTGCCGAGGCCGCCGCACGCGCCGAGGCCGAGGCGCTCGCCAGTGCGTCCCGCTACGCCGTCGCCTCGTCGCGGCGGCCCACCGAACGCCCCTCCGGCCTCGCCAAGGCCGTCGAAGCCGCCGTTGCGGCCGCCGTGACCGCCGCCGTGACCACTCCCGAACCCGCGCCCGCTGCCGCGCCAGCGCCCGCCCCTGAACCCGCCCCCGAAGCCGTCGAAATCGACGAGCCGGAGCCGCTCGAGGCCGTGCCGAACATGCCGACGACGGTCACCGTTGCCCGGCAAGCCACCGTCAAGAATGCCATCGACCTCGGCAAGATCAATCTCATCGGCGTCTACGGCTCCTCGGCCAACCGCCGCGCTCTGGTGCGGATGCCGTCCGGGCGGCTCCTCAAGGTCAAGATCGGCGACCGCCTCGACGGCGGCCAGGTCGCCGCCATCGGCGACAGCGAGCTGACATACGTGAAGGGCGGCCGCAGCTTCACCCTGAAGATCCAGAAGAACGGCTGAGGCACCGCAGGCGCCCGCGCCAAAACGCACGTTCGGGACGTTTTTTTCGCGTCCCGCCATGAAATCTCCGCCCGAATGTGACATGATTCGAACGGGACTTCCGCGCGCCGCCCCGCCGCGCCGGACCCGCCCTTGCAAATCGCCCGATCGAAAGGCCGGCACCGCCGATGGAAAGCTTTCTTCTCCAGGCCTCGCTCTACCTGATCGCGGTGGTGCTCGCCGTGCCGGTAGCCTCGCGGCTCGGCCTCGGCTCGGTCCTCGGCTATCTGGTCGCCGGCATCGTCATCGGCCCGGTCCTCGGCCTCGTCGGCAGCGAGACCGAAGATATCCAGCACTTTGCCGAGTTTGGTGTGGTGATGATGCTCTTCCTGATCGGGCTGGAGCTCGAGCCGCGAGCGCTCTGGGGGATGCGCGACCGGCTCCTCGGTCTCGGCGGGCTGCAGATTCTCGTCACCGCGTTCGTCGTGACGCTCGGCGCGCTCGCCCTCGGCCTCGGCTGGCGCCTCGCTTTGACGCTCGGCGTCATCCTCTCGCTCTCCTCGACGGCAATCGTTCTGCAGACGATGACCGAGAAGAACCTGATGCGCACGGCGGGTGGGCGCAGCGCCTTCTCGGTCCTTCTCATGCAGGACATCGCGGTGATCCCGATCCTCGCGCTCCTGCCGCTCCTCGCCCTGCCCGGCGCGCGCGCCCTCGCGCAGGCCCAGGCAGCCGATGCCCATGCGGCGCTGAGCCTCCTGCAGGAACTGCCCGCCTGGGGCGTGACCCTCGTCACGCTCGGTGCCGTGGCGGGCGTCGTTCTCGCCGGGCAGTATCTCGTCCGTCCGCTTTACCAGTTCGTCCACCGTGCCCACCTGCGCGAGGTCAATACCGCGCTCGCCTTGATGATCGTCGTCACGATCGCGTCGCTGATGCTCATGGTCGGGCTCTCGCCCGCGCTCGGGGCCTTCCTCGCCGGCGTCGTGCTCGCCAACTCCGAGTTCCGGCACGAACTCGAATCGGACATCGCACCCTTCAAGGGGCTGCTCCTCGGGCTCTTCTTCATTACCGTGGGCGCGGGCATCGACGTGGATCTCCTCTGGCAGCAGCCGGTGACGCTCGCCGGCCTGACGCTCGCGCTGATGGCGGCGAAGGGGGCGGTGCTCTACGGCCTTGGCCGGCTCTTCCGCCTGCGCGGCCGCGACCAGTGGCTCTTCACCCTCGGGCTCGCCCAGGCGGGCGAATTCGGCTTCGTGCTCGCCGCCTTCGCCGTCAAGCAGCGCATCCTGCCCGAGACCCTGGCGCAGCAACTCCTCCTTGTCATCGCGCTGACGATGTTCCTCACGCCGCTCGCCTTCATCCTGCACGACATCCTCGCCCGGCGCATGAAGGACGAGGGCGACCGCAGCCCGGCCGACGACATCGACGAACAGGAGCCGATCATCATCGCGGGGGTCGGCCGCTTCGGTCAGGTGGTCAACCGCATGGTGACCATGTCGGGTTTCCGCACCACCGTGCTCGACAGCGACCTCAACGTGATCCAGCTTCTCAGGAAATTCGGCTTCAAGGGCTATGTCGGCGACCCGACCCGGCCGGAGCTACTGCGCGCGGCCGGCCTCGCCCAGGCGCGTGTGCTCGTAATCTGCCTCGACGACCGGGCGGCCACCCTGCGGCTCGTCGACTACGCGCGCCGCGAGCGCCCCGACCTGCACATCATCGCCCGCGCCCGCGACCGCGAGCATGTCTATCAACTCTACAAGGCAGGGGCCAACGACATCGTCCGGGAATACTTCGACTCAAGCCTCAGGGTAGCGCGCTATGTTCTTGAGAACATGGGCTTATCTGACTACGAGGCGAAGGAACTGGAAAAGACCTTCTACAAGCTCGATCGTGCCGCCGTACGCGACCTCGCGCAGGTCTGGATCCCCGGCGTTCCGATGGAGAACAACGCCGCCTACGTCGCCCGGGCAAAGCAACTGAACCGCGAGCTGGAGGATGCGTTGATCACCCGCTTCACCCAGACGCGCGACGAAAGCACGAGCGCGGACAAGGCCGCCGAGTAGTCGCCCTCAGTTCGCCGGCGCCTCCGGCAGGTCGCCGAGCTGGTCGAACCAGTCGATGTCGCGCAGCGTGACGGCACCCGACAGGATCACGCTCGCCACCACCGACCACAGCACCACCGTCACCATGGTCGCCGCCACGATCTTGCGCTTCAGCCTCACCTCCGAAGGCGCGCTCGCAGGCGTTCCCGGCACGATCTCGCCCTCGTCCGCCTGGCTCCGCGGACGGATCTGCAGCGCGACGAGGAACACCATGAACCACATGACCGCGAAGAGGACGATGCCGCCGGTGAGGTTCATCAGACCTGCTCCAGCTCGACCAGGCAGCCGTTGAAATCCTTCGGGTGAAGAAAAAGCACGGGCTTGCCATGTGCGCCGATCTTCGGCTCGCCGATGCCGAGGACGCGCGCGCCTGCGGCCTTCAGCCGATCGCGGGCGGCGAGGATGTCCTCCACCTCGTAGCAGATGTGGTGGATGCCGCCCGCGGGGTTCTTTTCCAGAAAGCCCGCGATCGGGGAATTCTCGCCGAGCGGGTAGAGGAGTTCCACCTTCGTGTTCGGCAGTTCGATGAAGACCACGGTAACGCCGTGTTCGGGTTCGTCCTGCGGCGGGCCGACCGTCGCGCCCAGCGTGTCGCGGTATTGCGCCGCCGCAGCCTCCAGGTCCGGCACGGCGATGGCGACATGGTTCAGGCGTCCGATCATCTCACTCCTCCGCGGCACATGGTTCCGCCGGGTTATGCGGCGGTGCGGCCCGCTTCGCAAGCGCCCGCTTGGTCGCAGGCGCGTTTACGCTCCGTTAGCCAATCGCTGTCTTACTCGCCCCGACAAGGCGGCCCCGCGACGACAGGAGGGATGAGATGGCCGATGACCTGAGCGCGTTTCTCGCCACGCGCGAACCGACACCCGACCGCCCGCTCCTGGGCCTGACGGTTCTGGTGGTGGAGGACAGCCGCTTCGCGTGCGAGGCGATGCGACTTCTCTGCCTGCGCTCGGGCGCACGAATCCGGCGGGCGGACTGCCTGCGTTCCGCGCGGCGGCACCTCATGACCTACCGCCCGACCGTGGTCATCGTCGATCTCGGCCTGCCCGACGGGTCGGGGCTCGATCTCATTTCCGAGGTCGCCGCCCGGCGTCCGCGGGTGCCCGCCCTCCTCGGCACCAGCGGCGACGCCGGGGCGGAGGAGCGTGCGCGCGCGGCCGGTGCCGACGGGTTCCTCGCAAAGCCGATAGAAAGCCTCTCTGCCTTTCAGCGTACGATCCTCGCCGCCCTGCCCGCCACGCCGAAACCGGTGGCCGCGGGACAGGGCGGCGCGGAGGACGACCGGGTGCATCCCGACCCGCTCGCGCTCCGCGACGACCTCGCCCATGTCGCCGATCTCCTCGGCGACGCGCCGGAGGGTCCGGCGCTCGACTATCTTGCGCAGTTCCTCTCAGGCGTGGCGCTTTCGGCCCATGATGCGCCCCTGCGCGCGGCGGCCGAGGCGCTCGCGCGCGGACGGGCGGGCGACATGCAGCGGCTGAGCGGGCTCGTGCGCGACCGGCTCGCCGCCGGCGCTCCGTTCTGAACGGCGCGCGGGCTCGCGCGCGTCCCTGCCCGTCAGAGCAGCGCGGGATCGCTCGTCACGAGAATCGGGCGCGTCAGCGCCGCGAGCCTCTGCCGCTGGTTGCCGCCGGCGTCGAAATTCGCCGGGTCGAGCCAGGTGTCGAATGCGACCTTCAGCGCGGGCCATTCGCGGTCGATCGCCGCGAACCAGGCGGTGTCGCGATTGCGCCCCTTCACCACCGTCGCCTGCCGGAAAACGCCCTCGAAGCTGAAACCGTAGCGCTCCGCCGCGCGGCGTGACCCGAGGTTCAGCGCGTTGCACTTCCATTCGTAGCGGCGATAGCCCGCGTCGAAGACCCAGGCCATCATCAGGTACATCGCCTCGGTCGCCGCCCGCGTCCGCTGCAGCCGCGGGGCGAGCGCGATATGGCCGACCTCGATCGACCCCGCCGCCGGATCGATCCTGAGATAGCTCGCCACCCCGCCGGCGCGCCCCGTCGCCCGGTCGATCAGCGCGGCGAACCAGGGATCGGTGCGCCCGGCCATACCCTCCGCCCAGGTGTGGTAAGCCGCCTCGTCAGGAAAGGGGCCATAGGGCATGTAGTCCCAGATCGCGTCGCTCTCGCGGTTCGCGGCGTGGAGGTCGGCCGCATGGCGCGCCGGGTCGAGCCGCTCCAGCGTGACATAGCGCCCCTCGATCCGGTCCCAGTCGGGGCGGGATCGCGGCGTCCAGCCCTCGACCCGCGCGCCCAGCCGGTCGTCCGCGTCCCTGTCGCCGCCCATTTTCCGCCCTCCCTCGCCCCGATGCGCCGGCGATCATAGGCCGGATGCGTTCGCCCGCAAGCACGCGATCGGCGCGAAATGATCGCCAAATTGCCCCGTAGCTGTCCCCGCCCTGTCCCAATCCCGCCGCAATCCGACCGGACATTCGGATCATGTGTTCAGGTGTCATGGGGATCACGGTCATGGCAAAAGACATCATCCGGTTCGCGATGAACGAAAAGCTGGTGAGGGGCGCCCATTGGGCGGTCTTCGGCATCGGCGCGCTCTCGCTCACCTTCTCCATCGCGGCCACCGCCGCCTCGGCGTTCTGAGCGGGCGACCGTCGAAAGAACCGGAAGCCGCGCCCTCCGGCGCGGCTTCCTGCATTTCATCGTGGTATCGCGCGACGTCCCCGCCGCCGTCGGCCCACTGGCCGGCTCAGGACCCGAGAGGGAAGGGCGCGGCCACCACCGCCATCCCCTGCCGCTCGAAGCTCGCCCGGATCAGCGCCCCGTAGGCCTCGTCGGCACGATCCGCGCGGGAAAGCCGCACGCCGGTGCGTTCGAAACTCGCGAGGACCAGTTCGCGGTAGTCCTCCGCCGTCGCGCGGTGCCCGGCGACCGGCATGCTCGCACGCTCGAAACTCGCGGCGACCAGCGCGAAGTAGCGCGCCTCGGACCCCGCCTCCCCGCCCGCGGCGAAGGACGGCGTGACGACCGACATGACGGCAAGGGTAGCGGCAATATTCTTGTTCAAATTCATCGAAGTCTCCGAAATGTTGTCGAATGTGAATTGCGACCGTGCGGCCCAGCCGCCCGGACGCGGTCAGGAAATCGCGGCAGCAGCGGCCTTCGGGTCCTGGCGCACGAGCGCCGGGGGATTCCCGCTGACCGGTTCCTCCGCGTCCCGCCGGCCAGCCGGGCAGAGCCCGGCGCGGCGCCGCGGGCAGGCGTCGCAGTTCGCACTCAGCACAGCACCTGCTCCATCCGCTCCCAGTCGCCGAAGCGCCAGGTCTCGCCCATGATCGCGGCAAGAAGCCCGTCGAAAGCCTCTGCCGGCATCGCCTGGCGCATGCCCGTTACCATCGCGACCCGCTCCGGCCGCGAGGCCGCGCCGAGCATGAACCGGCCGAACCCCGCCATCTTCGCCGGCGGGATGTTCGACACGATCGAATGCTCGATCCCGTCGATCTCCGCCGCCGAGAAGTTGGCCGCGATGAGCGGCATGAGTTCGGTTTCCTCCTCGTGCATGTGCGTCAGGTCGTCGGCCACGAAGATCGCGAAGCGCTGGTAGAGCCGGCGCAGTTTCACCGCGCGGTCGCCGCCGGCCGTCGCCACCTCCTCGGTCATGCGGCGCAACTCGCCGAAGGCGTCGAGGTGATGGTCGTGGTCCTCGCCCTGATGCTCCGAACCGCCCGGGACGCGGGCCTCCACAACGGCATGGATCTTCTCGTTCTCGTGGGTCAGGTGCGAATGGCAGATCTCGAGATGCGCCGAAAGCCGGCCGAGCACCTCCATCAGCCCCGCCTCGTCACCGGCATCCGCCTGGCCGAGCGCGATCAGCATGCGTGCGTTTGCCAGACGGATGCCCTTGTGGACCGCGTAATAAAGGTCCCTGGTCGCAGGTGACTCAAAATCCGTTCGGACGTTCATATTCTCTCTCCATTAATTGGTGTGCAAACGAACTGGTGAATGGCCGGGGGGAATACAGCGCTTCTCTTTTCCTGCAAATACCGGCATACTGGTTTCACTCTCCGATTTTCTCGGACAATCAATGGACCACTTGCGCGCCATGCGTCTGTTCCTGCGGGTCGCCGAACTTGGCAGCCTGACAGCCGCGTCGACCGACCTCGGCCTTGCCAGGGGTGCCGCCTCCACCATCGTGGCCGACCTCGAACGCCATCTCGGCGTGCAGCTTCTGGAACGGACGACTCGGCGGCTGCGGCTGACCGAGGATGGCGCGCGCTATCTCGACCGCGCGCGCCAGATCGTGACCGATGTCGACGAACTTGAAAACGACATCGGCGCGGCGGAGCGCAGCCCGCGCGGCCTGCTGCGCGTCCAGCTTCCGCCCGGCATCGCGCGGATCATCGTCGTCCCGGCGCTGCCGGACTTCGTCGCCCGACACCCCGGGATCGAACTGGAAATCCTCTCGCGCACCGAGGTCCCCGATTTCGTCGGCCAGCGGCTCGACGCCGCCCTTCTGGTCGGTCCGCTGCCCGAACTCGACATTGTCGCCCGCTCCGTCGGCCAGTTGCCGCAGATGACCGTCGCCGCCCCGGCCTATCTGGGGCGCGCGGGCCACCCCGCGCGTCCCGACGATCTGGACCGCCACGCCTGCCTGCCGATCCTCTCCTCGCGCACCGGCCGCGCCCAGCCCTGGCGGTTCCACATCGAGGGGCGGGACGTGACGATGCCCGTACGCGGCCCGCTCGCGTTCGAGGCGGCCGAAGCCGCCGTGGCGGCCGCGCGCTGCGGCGCGGGCATCCTCCAGCTTGCGAGCTACCTCATCTTCGACGACGTCCGCGCCGGCCGGCTTGTGCCCGTGCTCGACGCCTTCCGCCCCGCACCCCAGCCCGCCCACATCGTCCACCCGCGCCACCGGCTGAAACCGCGCCGGCTGAAGGTGTTCGAGGAATTCCTGATCGAGCTCAACCAGACGGTCCGGCGGCGCTGGAACATCCGCGAGATCGCAGCCCCGGTCACTCCCTCGGCACCACCCTCAACCTGAGTTCCCTGAGCTGTTCGTTCGTCGGCTCGGAGGGCGCGCCCATCATCAGGTCCTCGGCGCGCTGGTTCATCGGGAACATGATGACCTCGCGGATGTTCGCGGTGTCGGCCAGGAGCATCACCATCCGGTCGATGCCCGCGGCGCAGCCGCCGTGCGGGGGCGCGCCGTACTTGAAGGCCTTGACCATGCCGCCGAAGCGCTTCTCGACCTCTTCGCGCCCATAGCCGGCGAGTTCGAAGGCCCTGAACATGATCTCGGGCTTGTGGTTGCGGATGGCACCCGACACGAGTTCATAGCCGTTGCAGGCAAGGTCATACTGGTACCCGAGCACCTTCAGGGGATCGCCCGAAAGCGCCTCCATTCCCCCCTGCGGCATCGAGAAGGGGTTGTGGGAAAAGTCGATGCGGCCGGTCTCGGGGTCCTTTTCGTACATCGGGAAATCGACGATCCAGGCGAACTTGAAGACGCCCTCCTCGACCAGTCCCAGCTCGCGCCCGATCTCCATCCGCGCCCGGCCCGCGACCGGCTCGAACTGCTCCGGCTTGCCGGCGACGAAGAAGACGGCGTCGCCAAGTTTCAGACCAAGCTCCTTCCTAAGGGCTTCGGTCTTCTCAGCACCAAGCGCCTTGGCAATGGGACCAGCACCGGCAATGTAGGTGTTTGCCAGTGGAACCTTTCCGGTCTGCTGGAGTTCAGCAAACTGGTTCGACTGAATTCTGAAGAGAACTTCGTCGCCAGTATCGAACTCCTCTTCCCGCCAGAAGATATAGCCCATCCCCGGCAGCCCTTCCTTCTGGGCAAAGGCATTCATCCGGTCGGCGAACTTGCGGCTGCCGCCGCCCGGCGCGGGAATGGCGCGGACTTGCGTCCCTTCCTGCTCCAGCAGCCTGGCGAAGATCGCGAAGCCCGAGCCGCGGAAATGGTCGGAGACGACCTGCATCCGGATCGGGTTCCTCAGGTCCGGCTTGTCGGTGCCGTACCAGAGCGCGCTGTCGGCGTAGGAGATCAGCGGCCAGTCCGGGTCCACCTTGCGACCCTGGCCGAACTCCTCGAAGACACCCTGGATCACCGGCTGGACGGCCGCGAAAACATCGGCTTGCGTGACGAAGCTCATCTCTACGTCCAGCTGGTAGAAATCGGTGGGCGAGCGGTCGGCGCGCGGGTCCTCGTCGCGGAAGCAGGGCGCGATCTGGAAGTAGCGGTCGAAACCTGCCACCATGATGAGCTGCTTGAACTGCTGCGGCGCCTGCGGCAGCGCGTAGAACTTGCCCGGATGGAGCCGCGACGGAACGAGGAAGTCGCGCGCGCCCTCGGGGCTCGACGCGGTGATGATCGGCGTCTGGAACTCGGTGAACCCCCGCGCCCACATCCGGTCGCGCAACGACTTCACCACCTGCGCGCGCAGCATCATGTTGCGGTGGAGGCTCTCCCGGCGCAGGTCGAGGAAGCGGTAGGTCAGCCGCGTCTCCTCGGGGTAGTCGTGGTCGCCGAAGACCGGCAGCGGCAATTCCTCGGCCTCGCCGAGCACCCGCATCTCGGTCGCATAGACCTCGATCCCGCCGGTCGGGATCTTCGGGTTCACGAGGCTCGCGTCGCGCGCCTTCACCCGCCCGTCGATACGGATCACCGTCTCCGCCCTGAGCCGCTCGATCGCCGCGAAGGCCGGGCTGTCGCTGTCGGCCACCACCTGGGTCATACCGTAATGGTCGCGCAGGTCGACGAACAGCACCCCGCCGTGATCGCGCACCCGGTGCACCCAGCCCGCCAGCCGCACAGTCTGGCCCGCGTGGGACGTGTTCAGTTCGGCGCAGGTATGGCTGCGGTAGGCGTGCATGATGCTCCCCTTTCAGAAGGGCGAAATCCGGGTCCGCGCCGATACACAGCTTCGGGCGCGCGAAGTCAAGGCAGAGCAGGGCGGCGGCAGCATCGGCAATTGTCCCCCGAACCGCCACATTCCCGCCAAAATGCGGGGCGAGAAGCCATTTCATGGACATTGCCCGGATCCGACACATGGACATTGCCCGCCCAGTTGACCCATCCGCCCTGACGCCGTCCCGCGATCGGGCCTTTGCGCTTGCCATGCTCTGCTTCTGGGCCCTCGTCACCAGCTGGCAGCAATGGGGCCGCTGGGCCGAGGATCTCTCGGCCGTCTACATGGCCGGCTGGCTCTGGCACAGCGGACAGCAGGCGCTCATCTATGACGCGCCACCGGCCTTCTTCGGCGGCGCGGCCGACAGCTGGCTGCCGGCGATGCAGGCGCTCGGCATCGCCGGCCAGACGACCTACGCCTATGTCTATCCGCCGCTCTGGGCGGTGCTTGCCGCGCCGCTCGCCGGACTGCTTTCGCCGCAGGGGTTCTTCGACCTCGTCGCGGCGGTGCAGGTCCCGATGCTCGCCGCCTCGGCCTGGCTTGCGGGGCGGATCCTGAAGCCGGCGGCGATGCCGTGGTGGATCTGGTCGGCGATCAGCCTCGTGATCCTCAACCTCTCCATCCAGTCGCACCTCGCAATCTGGCAGAACCAGCCGACGATCACCGTGGGGTTCCTGACGCTCCTCGCCTTCGAACGGTTGGGCGCCGGCCGTTCCGTTGCGGCCGGGATCGCGCTGGCCCTCGCCGCGGCGATCAAGCTGACGCCCGCGGCCTTCGTCCTCCTGTTCCTCCTCGACGGCCAGCGGCAGGCCACCTTGGCCTTCGCGGTCGCCGGGGCGGCGCTCGGGCTCCTCTCGATCGCGCTTGCGGGCTGGCCCGCGCATCAGGCCTTCCTCGACAGTCTCGCCCTCGTGAAGGGCGTGGCCTTTCTCACCGCCGTAAACACATCGCTTTTCACCGCCGCCGTCGCGCTCGGCTCGGCCCTCGGCTTTCTGCCGATGCCCCCGCTCCAGGACCCGCTCATCGTCTATCATCACGGCATCCCCGGATGGCTCTCGCCCGCGGTATCGCTTCTGGCGCTGGCCGTCGTCGCCGCCTTCGCCCGCGTGCTCCGGCCGCTGCCGGGGAGGCTCCGCCGCGGCCTCGGCCTTATCGCCCTCTCGATCATCGTCGCCCTGCTCGGGCCGCTCGGCTGGCTGCACTACTACCTGGTGCCACTCCTGCTGCTGCCCGGCCTGCTTGGGGTCCTCCCGGTGCGGCGCGCCGCGGTCCTGATCGCGCTCGTGGGTGTGCCGTCCCTCAGCTTCGTCTTTCCCGCCATCGCACTCCTGCCCTGGCCGATCGCCAACTATACCTGGATGATGTGCGCTGCCTGGGCCGTCGTCCTCGTCGGGGTCTTCGCCGCGGCCCGCCGCGCCCGGGCCTGAACCCGCCATCGGGACTTGCGCCCGGGGCGGGCTTGTCTATAACCCCCGACAATTTGCGGAACGGGGGCGGGGGCGATGCCGAAGAGAACCGACATCAAGTCGATCATGATCATCGGAGCCGGGCCCATCGTCATCGGTCAGGCCTGCGAGTTCGACTATTCCGGCGCCCAGGCCTGCAAGGCTTTGCGCGAGGAAGGCTACCGGGTGATCCTGGTCAACTCCAACCCCGCCACGATCATGACCGACCCCGGCATGGCAGACGCCACCTATATCGAGCCGATCACCCCGGAAATCGTCGCCAAGATCATCGAGAAGGAACGCCCCGATGCGCTTTTGCCGACGATGGGCGGGCAGACCGGCCTCAACACCTCGCTGGCGCTTGCCGACATGGGCGTGCTGGACAAGTTCAAGGTCGAGCTGATCGGCGCCAATCGCCAGGCCATCGAGATGGCGGAGGATCGCAAGTTGTTCCGCGAGGCGATGGACCGGATCGGGCTCGAGAACCCCAAGGCGACCATTGTCGCCGCGCCGAAACTTCCCAACGGCAGGTACGACGTCGCAGCGGGCGTCCGCGACGCCATCGACGCCATCGAATATGTCGGCCTGCCCGCCATCATCCGCCCCGCCTTCACCCTTGGCGGCACCGGCGGCGGCGTCGCCTACAACCGCGACGATTACGAGGCCATCGTCCGCTCGGGCCTCGACGCCTCGCCGGTCGCCCAGGTGCTGATCGACGAAAGCCTCCTTGGCTGGAAGGAATACGAGATGGAGGTGGTCCGCGACCGCGCGGACAATGCGATCATCGTCTGCTCGATCGAAAACGTCGATCCGATGGGCGTCCATACCGGCGATTCGATCACCGTCGCCCCGGCGCTGACCCTGACCGACAAGGAATACCAGATCATGCGCAACGGCTCGATCGCCGTCCTGCGCGAGATCGGGGTGGAGACCGGCGGATCGAACGTGCAATGGGCGATCAATCCCAGGGACGGCCGCATGGTGGTGATCGAGATGAACCCGCGCGTCTCACGCTCCTCGGCGCTGGCGTCGAAGGCCACCGGCTTCCCGATCGCCAAGATCGCGGCGAAGCTGGCGGTGGGTTACACGCTCGACGAGTTGGACAACGACATCACCAAGGTCACGCCGGCGAGCTTCGAACCGACCATCGACTATGTCGTCACCAAGATCCCGCGCTTCGCCTTCGAGAAGTTCCCCGGCGCGAAGGCCGAGCTGACCACCGCGATGAAATCGGTGGGCGAGGCGATGGCGATCGGCCGCACCATCCACGAATCGCTGCAGAAGGCGCTCGCCAGCTTGGAAACCGGCCTGACCGGGTTCGACGAGATCGCCATCGAGGGCGCGCTTCCCTCCCCCCTCGTGGGGGAGGGTCAGGGTGGGGGGGCCGAAATCGACCGGGCCGCCGACAAGGCCGCCGTCATCCGCGCCCTCTCGCCCCAGACCCCGGACCGTCTGCGGCTGATCGCGCAGGCCATGCGCCACGGGCTGACGGATGAAGAAATCCAGCATGCGACCGCCTTCGACCCGTGGTTTCTGGCCCGCGTTCGCGAGATAATCGAACAAGAGGCCGAAATCCGCAAAGACGGCCTGCCGCTCACCGAAAGCGGCCTCCGCCGCCTCAAGATGATGGGCTTCACCGATGCCCGCCTTGCCAAGCTGACCGGCCGCGAGGAGGGTCAGGTCCGCCGCGCGCGCCAGCGGCTCGGCGTCAACGCCGTCTTCAAGCGCATCGACACCTGCGGCGCCGAATTCGAGGCGCAGACGCCCTACATGTATTCCACCTACGAGGCCCCGGCGATGGGCGACGTGGAATGCGAGGCGCGGCCCACCGCCGCCAGGAAGGTCGTCATCCTCGGCGGCGGCCCGAACCGCATCGGCCAGGGGATCGAGTTCGACTACTGCTGCTGCCACGCCTGCTTCGCGCTGACCGAGGCGGGCTACGAGACGATCATGATCAACTGCAACCCCGAGACGGTCTCGACCGACTACGACACCTCCGACCGTCTCTACTTCGAACCGCTGACGCTGGAGCACGTCCTCGAAATCCTCCGGGTGGAGCAGGAGAACGGCACCCTCCACGGCGTCATCGTCCAGTTCGGCGGCCAGACGCCGCTGAAACTCGCCAACGCGCTCGAGGCCGAGGGCATCCCGATCCTCGGCACCACGCCCGACGCCATCGACCTCGCCGAGGACCGCGAGCGGTTCCAGAAGCTCCTCCATGACCTCAAGCTCAGGCAACCCGTCAACGGCATCGCCTCCTCCGCCGATCAGGCCATTGCCATCGCCGAACGGGTCGGCTTCCCCCTCGTCATCCGCCCCTCCTACGTCCTCGGCGGCCGGGCGATGGAGATCGTGCGCGACATGGACCAGCTTCGCCGCTATATCACCCATGCCGTCGATGTCTCGGGCAAGAACCCGGTCCTTCTCGACAGCTACCTCTCCGGCGCCATCGAGGTCGACGTGGACGCGCTCTCCGACGGCGCGAACGTCCATGTCGCCGGCATCATGGAGCATATCGAGGAGGCGGGCGTCCATTCCGGCGACTCTGCCTGCTGCCTGCCGCCGCACTCGCTTTCCCCCGAGACGGTCGAGGAGCTGAAGCGCCAGACCGTCGCCATGGCCCTCGCGCTCAAGGTCCGGGGCCTGATGAACGTCCAGTTCGCGATCAAGGAGGGCGAAATCTACGTGCTCGAGGTCAACCCCCGCGCCAGCCGCACCGTGCCCTTCGTCGCCAAGGCCACCGACAGCGCCATCGCCTCCATCGCCGCGCGGCTGATGGCGGGTGAACCCCTGTCGGCCTTCCCGATGCGCGCGCCCTATCCGGCGGGCGTCGGCCCCGACACGCCGCTCCCCTATGCCGACCCGATGACGCTGGCCGACCCGCAGATGCCGTGGTTCAGCGTCAAGGAAGCGGTGATGCCCTTCGCCCGCTTCCCCGGCGTCGACACCATCCTCGGCCCCGAGATGCGCTCGACCGGCGAGGTCATGGGCTGGGACCGGTCCTTCCCCCTCGCCTTCCTCAAGGCCGAGATGGGCGCCGGCACCCACCTGCCCGAGGCCGGCCGCGTCTTCATCTCGATCAAGGACATGGACAAGACGCCCGAGATGGCCGCCGCCGCCCGCGACCTCGTCGCGATGGGCTTCGAGATCATCGCCACCCGCGGCACCGCCGCCTTCCTTGCCGAGCACGGCATCGAGGCCGAGACGGTGAACAAGGTCTACGAGGGAAGGCAGGAGGGCAAGCTGCACATCGTCGACCGGCTGAAGAACGGCGAGATCGCTTTGCTCTTCAACACCACCGAGGGCCAGCAGGCCATTGACGACAGCCGCTCGATCCGCGCCGTGGCGCTATACGACAAGATCCCCTATTTCACCACGGCGGCGGCGAGCGTCGCGGCCGTGCAGGCGATGAAGGCAAGGGGCGAGGGGATCGGGGTGAGGACCTTGCAGGGGTGAGCGGCGGTCCCGGACTTTGGTCCGGGATCAATCGGTCCAGTGGACCGATTGAAGCCGCGAACGCCCGCGCAAACCTGCGCGGGCCGGGAGAGCGTGCCACAGGCGACCGGCCGACTTCGCCCACATCCGACCGCATCCTGCTTTGCACAAAGGAGGGCAGCGCCCGAACCGAGGGGTGGGCGAGAAGCGCCCGCCCCTGGGGGGCGGGTCGGGCGCTGCCCGGTCCCACTTGACAAAGGAGAAGACGGAGAGAGGATTGCTTAAACGTAGCTATTCTGCGACGGAGTGAATGTCTCTCAAAGGCAATGCCGCGCGGCCCCTCCCATCACTAGACGCGATGGTGAATCGGGCCATTTGCGAACTCTTTCCAGATCAAACCATTCCAGACGAACAAAATTTCCGCGCTGACGGATCGAGGTTCAAGGCACCGGATCACTTCGTTCCAACTGCAGAGATTGATTCTTCGGGGCAAAGGTCCACTGGACCTTTGCTTACCCCTCATCACCCCCCGGCAGGCGCGTTACCGCGCGCTCCCGGCCCGCCCGACGCGGGCGGGCGTTCGACCGGGAAACGGTCCACCGGACCGTTTCTTGTCCGGTCTCACCCCAGGCAGGCGCGTTCCGATTGCGACCGACCGCGCGGGTGGCCCACCCCGCCCGGTCTTTGCAGACCGGGCGTTCGGCGTTTCAATCGCTCCACTGGAGCGATTGATCGGGCCAAGGCCCGACCACGCCTCACCCTCCGCCTTGCGGCTCCGGCCAAACGGACCTGCGCGGCCGTCCACCGGACGCCCGCGGGGAGTGCCCTCAGCGTGCCTCGTCCTCGAGGTGGAGCTTCATGTCGATCGGCACCTTCTGGATCACCAGCGTCTCGTTCAGCGGCCGCTTGGACTCGTTGATCGTGATGGGGATCGAACATGAACCGCTCGGTTGGAAAGTCCCGTGCCGCGTTGGTTCGCGAGGGGCCGAAGCGGCGGGATGACGGCTTCGATCTGGCCGGCTTCAACCAGCCGATACCCGAAGCGGTGGCAGCATGACCGGGGCGCATATCCACTTGAAAACGCCCGGAACCTTTTCATGCAAGCCAGACCACCTCTCTGCTTGGTGCCCGCGGCCGGATTCGAACCGGCACGGCCGAAGCCTAGGGATTTTAAGTCCCCTGTGTCTGCCATTCCACCACGCGGGCCTGCCGGGGAGCTTAGTCTCGGCTACGGGCCGGACAATAGCCGGGAAAGGCCCGGTGACAAGGCTTGCATCGGGAGGTTGCCCCTGAGAGGCTTGCCGCGAGGCGCTGGAAAGGGGAGAACTGCGATGGCACGAGGTGGAACGTTGGCCCTGCGGACGGTATGCGGCGCCTTTGCGGGCCTGCTTGCCCTCGGGTGGGCGGACCGGGCCGAGGCGCGCGATCTGACCGGCAGCTTCGCGTACCGCGAACGCATCGCCCTTCCGCCGGAGGCGACGCTCCTCGTCGAGGCGACGGACGGGTCGGGCCGCCCGCTCGCGTCGCTGCGGCAGCCCACAGCGGGCGCGCAGGTGCCGCTCGCCTTCGCGCTCGCCGTGCCCGAGGGGCAGGATCTCCTCCTGCGCGGCGGCCTGAGCGTCGGCGGCGAGGTGCGCTGGCTGAGCGAGCCGGTCCATGTTGCGGCCGGAGCGGATGCGTCCGATCTCGGGTTGATCGCGCTCGCCCCCTATCGCGCGATGGGCTTCGCGAGCCGCCTGCGATGCGGCGATCTCGCCGTCGAAGTCGGCTTTCGCGCGGACGGGGCGAACCTGCGGGTAGGCCCGCGCCGGATCGAGCTGGCCCCGGTCGAGACCGCCTCGGGCGCGAAGTTCGCCGATCCGACCGACCCCGGGACCTCGGTCTGGTCCAAGGGCGATGCCGTCACCGTCAGCCTCCGAGGCACCGAATTGCCCGAATGCGCCGCCGCCCTTCCCGCCGGCGACGGCTGGCGGGCGACCGGACACGAACCCGACTGGGCGATTACCGTCCGGGGCGGACAGCTTTCGTACGCGCCCCGCGACGCCGAGGCCCGCGACGTCGCGCTGCCCGCTCCCGAGCCCGCCGGCGCCGGGGTGCTCTTCCGGCTCGACCCGATCGGCCTAACCCTGACGGTGACGCCCGAACCCTGCCGCGACACGATGACCGGCATGCCCCACCCCGACCGCGTCGCCCTCGCCGAGGGCACGCGCGTCCTCACCGGCTGCGGCGGAGACCCCGCCGCGCTCATCGCCGGTCCGGAATGGCGCATCTCGGAGGTTGCCGGGGCGACGCTGCCTGAGGGGGCCGAGGCTACGCTTCTTCTCTCGGCGGGGGGCGGCCTTGCCGGGCGCGCCGCCTGCAACCGCGTCACCGGCCGCTACACGCTCTCCGGCGAAGGGCTGCGCCTGGAACCCGGCGGCATGACCATGATGGCCTGCCCGGAGCCGGTGATGGCGGCGGAACGCGCCATCCTAGACGCTCTGGCGAAGGTCGACCGTTTCGACTTCGACGAGGCCGGCGACCTCCTCCTGATCGGGGGCGATGCCGTTCTCCTCCGCGCCCGGTTCTGAAGCTCAGAGCCCCCCCTCCTTCACCGCCTCCATGGCAACGTAGGTGGAGGTGGAGGCGACATGCGGCAGGGCCGAGATGCGTTCGCCGAGCACCCTGCGATAGTCGGCGATATCGGTCGTGCGCACTTTCAGCAGGTAGTCGAACCCTGCCGCCATCATGTGGCATTCCTCGATCTCGGGAACCGCGCGCACCGCGCGGTTGAAGCCCTGCAACGCCGTCTCGCGCGTGTCGGACAGCCGGACCTCGACGAAGGCCACATGCGCCAGCCCCATCCGGATCGGGTTGAGGACGGCGCGGTACCCGGCGATCACGCCCGCTTCCTCCAGCCGCCTGACCCGTGCCTGCACCGGCGTCTTGGTCAGACCCACACGGCGCGCAAGTTCGGTCACAGGCAATCGCCCGTCCTCCGAGAGGGCGCGGAGAATCGCCGCATCGTAGCGGTCGAGAACGGGAAGTTCATCTGGCATGTCTTTCAGCCTCACTTTGGGCAATATGCCTGCCAATTTTATAGTATTTGGTCGGAATGGCTCGGATGCAAGCGGTATCATGGGCCAGACCCCGCGGAGTGACCCGATGACCGACCCCTGGCACGAAATCGAGACCGGCACCCTCCAGCCCGAGGCGCCGCTCCTGTCCCGCCTGATCGCGGGGGCCGATCTTACGGCAGAGGCCCGCGCGCGGATCGCCGCCGAAGGCGCGGCCCTCGTCCGCCAGATCCGCGCCGACGTGCGTCCCGGGCTGATGGAGGTCTTCCTCGCCGAGTACGGGCTTTCGACGGAGGAGGGCATTGCGCTGATGTGCCTTGCCGAGGCGCTCTTGCGCGTGCCGGACGCCGAGACGATGGACGCGCTCATCGAGGACAAGATCGCGCCATCCGACTGGGGCCGCCACCTCGGCCGGTCCGCCTCCTCGCTCGTCAACGCGTCCACCTGGGCGCTGATGCTGACCGGGAAGGTGCTTGAGGAGAAGGAGCCCGGCATCGTCGGCCATCTCAGGGGCGCGATGAAGCGCCTCGGCGAGCCCGTCATCCGCCGCGCGGTGCGGCAGGCGATGAAGGAGATGGGCCGCCAGTTCGTGCTTGGCGAGACGATCAACGCCGCGATGGAACGCGCCTCGGCGATGGAGGCACAGGGCTACACCTATTCCTACGACATGCTCGGCGAGGCCGCCAGGACCGCCGAGGATGCCGAGCGCTACGCCCAGGCTTATGCCAAGGCCATCGCCGCCATCGCCGGCGCCGCCCGCAGCGACGACATCCGCGCCAATCCCGGCATCTCGGTCAAGCTCTCTGCCCTCCACCCCCGCTACGAGGTGGCGCAGGAGGCGCGTGTGATGGCCGAGCTCGTGCCCGTGGTGCGCGATCTCGCGCGGGCTGCCGCACGCGCCCGGATGGGCTTCAACATCGACGCGGAAGAGGCTGACCGGCTGACGCTTTCCCTGAAGGTCATCGCCGCAGTCCTGGCCGATCCCGAGATCAAGGGCTGGGACGGCTTCGGCATCGTGGTGCAGGGCTACGGCCGCCGCGCCGGGGCCGTCATCGACTGGCTCCACGGCCTCAGCCAGCGGCTCGACCGGAGGATCATGGTCCGCCTCGTCAAGGGCGCCTACTGGGACGCCGAGATCAAGCGCGCGCAGGTCATGGGTCTTGCCGACTTCCCTGTCTTCACCCGCAAGGAGGCGACCGACGTCAGCTACATCGCCAATGCCAGGAAGCTCCTCGGCATGACCGATCGGATCTATCCGCAGTTCGCCACCCACAACGCCCATACCGTTGCCGCCGTGCTCGACATGGGCAAGGGCAAGCCGTTCGAGTTCCAGCGCCTGCACGGCATGGGCGAAAGGCTCCACGACATCGTGCTGAAGCGCGAAAAGACCCGCTGCCGCATCTACGCCCCCGTGGGCGCCCACCGCGACCTGCTCGCCTATCTCGTCCGCCGCCTTCTGGAGAACGGCGCCAATTCCTCCTTCGTGAACCAGATCGTCAACGAGGACGTGGCTCCCGAGGCGGTGGCGGCCTGTCCGCTGACGGCGGTGGAGGCGATGCTGCCGGGGCTTGCCAACGCCCGTGTCGTCCCCGGCCCCGGCCTCTTCGCGCCGGAACGTGCGAACTCGCAAGGCTTCGACCTGACCGACGCGCCCACGCTGGCCCGCATCGACGCCGCACGCGCTCCGTTCGAGACCAGGGCCTTCGCCGCCGCCCCCATCCTCGCGGCCACGGCGTCCAAGGGCACCGCGAAGCCGGTGCTGAACCCCGCGACCGGCGCGGCGGTGGGCGAGGTGACCGACGCGACGGCCGCGGATGTGGACGCCGCCCTCGCCGCCGCCCGTCCCTGGGCCGCGGCGCAGCCCGAGCGCGCGGCCATCCTCAACCGCGCGGCGGACCTCTACGAGGCCGACTTCGGCCCGATCTTCGCGCTCCTCGCCCGCGAGGCCGGCAAGACCCTGCCCGATGCGGTCGCGGAACTGCGCGAGGCGGTGGATTTCCTGCGCTACTACGCCGCCCGGTCCGCCGGTCTCGACCGCCCAGCGCTCGGAACCTTCGCCTGCATCAGCCCCTGGAACTTCCCGCTCGCCATCTTCACCGGCCAGATCGCGGCGGCCCTGGCGGCCGGCAACGCGGTGGTGGCGAAGCCGGCCGAGCAGACCCCGCTCATCGCCGCCCATGCCGTGGCGCTCCTCCGCAAGGCGGGCGTCCCCGCCCCCGCCCTGCAACTCCTGCCCGGCGACGGCGCGACGGTCGGGGCAAGGCTAACCTCCGACCCCCGCGTGAACGGCGTCTGCTTCACCGGCTCGACCGAAACCGCGCGGCTGATCCAGCGCGCCATGGCCGAGAACCTCGCCCCCGGCGCGCCGCTGATCGCCGAGACGGGGGGCCTCAACGCGATGATCGTCGATTCGACCGCGCTGCCCGAACAGGCGGTGCGCGACATCGTCGCCTCCTCCTTCCAGTCGGCGGGCCAGCGGTGCTCGGCGCTGCGCTGCCTCTATGTTCAGTCCGACATCGCCGCCCATTTCACCGACATGCTCTTCGGCGCGATGGAGGAGCTTGCCGTCGGCGACCCCTGGTCGCTCTCCACCGACGTGGGTCCGGTGATCGACGCCGAAGCCGAGGCAGGCATCCGCGCCCATGTCGAGAAGGCCCGCAGGGAGGGCCGGCTCCTCCGCCAGCTCTCGACCCCGCGGGGCGGCCATTTCATCGCACCCTCGGTAATCCGGGTGAAAGGCATCGCCGAGATGAAACGCGAAATCTTCGGTCCCGTCCTTCATGTCGCCACCTTCGAGGCAGAAGACCTTCAGAAGTTGATATCCGACATCAACTCAACAGGATACGGTCTGACCTTCGGGCTTCACACGAGGATCGACAACCGCGTGCAGGAAATCACCGAGGCGCTTTCCGTCGGCAACATCTACGTCAACCGCAACCAGATCGGCGCGGTCGTCGGCTCCCAGCCCTTCGGCGGCGAGGGTCTCTCGGGCACCGGACCGAAAGCCGGCGGCCCGGATTACCTGCCGCGCTTCACTGCGCCAGCCCCCGGCGAAGCGGCCGGGACGCCGGAGGGTGAGGCCGATGCCGCAAAGGTGCAGGCCGCGCTCGATGCCGCCCCGGCGCGTGGTCCGATCACAACAGAGGACCTGCCCGGCCCCACCGGAGAGTCGAACCGTCTCACGCTGCATCCGCGGGCGCCACTGCTCTGCCTCGGCCCCGGCCGCGCCGCCGCCGAAGCGCAGCGGACAGCCGTCGAGGCGCTTGGCGGCCGCGCCGTGGCGCTGCCCGGAAGGCTCGACCCGGCGGCGCTGGCAAGGCTCGCCGGCTTCTCGGGCGTCTTGTGGTGGGGTGACGCGGCGACGGCGCGCGCCCTGGCGCTGGCCCTGGCCGGCCGCGAGGGGCCGATCCTGCCGGTCATCACCACGCAACCGGACCGGGCGCACGTCGCGCACGAACGCCACGTCTGCGTCGATACCACCGCTTCCGGCGGCAACGCGGCGCTTCTGGCCGAGGCGGGGGCCGCCTGACGGGTTCCGCTTGACGGGGGATCGCGGACCGGCGAGCGTGCGTGCATGTTCCCGATCCGCGATCACAACCCCTCCCATGGCACGCCCTTCGTGGTCTATGCGCTGATCGCTCTCAACGTCCTGATCTTCTTCGTGCAACTCCCGTACATGGCCGATGATCGGGCGCTCGCTAAGTTCTGGGCGGACCGCGCGCTCTATCCGGTGCTCGTGACCGACCATTTTAGTTACACCGGCATCCTGACCTCGATGTTCCTGCACGCAGGCTGGATGCACATCATCGGCAACATGCTCTTCCTCTGGATCTTCGGCGACAATCTGGAAGATCAGATGGGCCATTTCGGCTTCCTCGTCTTCTACCTCGCCTCGGGGATCGCCGCCGCCTTCGCGCACGTCTATTCCGCCCCCGGCTCCACCGTGCCGACGGTCGGCGCGTCAGGTGCCATCGCGGGCGTGATGGGCGGCTATCTCCTGATGTTCCCCCGGGCGAAGGTCGATATCCTCGTGATCATCGTGATCTTCATCCGCATCTTCACCCTGCCCGCCTGGATCATGCTCGGCCTCTGGTTCGCGCTTCAGGTATTCAGCGGCCTCAGCACGCCCCTCGACGGCGGCGGGGTCGCCTTCTGGGCGCATGCCGGCGGTTTCGTGGCCGGGCTCGTCCTCGCCCTGCCGATCTGGGTCCGCCGCGGCGGCCCGGGATTCTGGGCGCGCACGCAGGGCCGCCCCCCCCACCCTGACACCGTCTATTTGCCCTCGCGCATCCCGACGGTCCGGCGGAGGCGCTGATGCTGCCCGAGCCGTCCCGCCCGCACCGCGCGACCTGCCACTGCGGCGCGGTCGAACTCTCCGTCGAACTGAGCGACGGCTTCGCCACGGCACGGCGGTGCGATTGTTCGTTCTGCAGAAGACGGGGCGCGATCGCGGTTTCGGCGCCCCTCGACGGCGTTCGAATCGTGAAAGGCGCGGACAACCTGGCGCTTTACGCCTGGGGCACGGGCACGGCGCAGCACTGGTTCTGCAAGACCTGTGGGATCTACACCCATCACCGCCGCCGCTCCAACCCGAACGAATATGGCGTCAACGTCGCCTGTCTCGACGGCGTGAATCCGCGTGATCTCGGCGAGGTGCCCTGGACGGACGGGGTGAACCACCCCTCCGACCGCGCCTGAGCTTCGTCCTGGCGGAAATACTCCCGGGGATGTGGGGGCGGGAGGCCCCCACCCTCGTCTCACTCGGGCGCGCGCAGCACTCCGGCGAAGGCGGCGAAGATCTCGGCGTTCGCCGCAAGGACCGATCCGCTCTCCAAGATGTCGCGCCCCTCGCGCACCGCCTCGCAGAACCCTCCTGCCTCGCGCACGATCACGAGCCCCGCAGCCATGTCCCAGGCATTGATCTCGCGTTCCCAGTAGCCGTCATAGCGCCCTGCCGCGACGTAGGCGAGGTCAAGCGCGGCCGAGCCCCAGCGGCGGACGCCGGCACAGGCGGGCATGAGCCGCGCGAGGTCGCGGATCGTCGCCGGGAGCGTCTTCTTCGCACCGAAGGGTATGCCGGTGGCGAACAGCGCCTCGCCCATCACCCGCCGGCCCGAGACCCGGATTCGGCTTTCGTTCATCCAGGCGCCCGCCCCCTTCTCGGCCGCGAACATCTCGTCCTTCGCGGGATCGAAGATCACCCCTGCCACCACCTCGCCCTTGTGCTCGAGCGCGATGGAGACGGACCAGTGCGGCAGGCCGTGCAGGAAGTTGGTCGTCCCGTCGAGGGGATCGACGATCCAGCGCCGGGTCGGGTCGGCGCCGCCGGCCTCGCCCGATTCCTCGCCGAGCCAGCCGTAGGTCGGCCGCGCGCCGATCAGCTCGTCGCGGATGATCTTCTCCGCGGCGATATCGGCACGGCTGACGAAATCGCCCGCGCCCTTCACCGAGACCTGAAGGTTTTCGACTTCCCGGAAATCCTTCACGAGGCTGCGCCCCGCCTTCCGCGCGGCCTTGATCATCAGGTTGAGGTTGGCGCTGCCCTGCATCGTCGGTCTCCGGGAAGGATCAGGCGGCGGCTATACGCGGGCCGGACCCGGATGTGAAGGGGGAACCGCCCCCCTCGCCGGCTCCTTGCCCCGCTCCGCCAGGACCGCGCGCAGAAGCGACGGCCGGTCGCTCATCAGCCCGTCGACGCCCAACTCCAGAAGCCGCTCCATCTCTGCCCGCTCGTCCACCGTCCAGACATGGACCTGCACCCCCGCCGCATGGGCCGCCCGCACGAAGCGGCGGGTGACGAGGGGGATACCCTTGTGCCGGGCCGGCACCTGCACCGCACGAAACCCCGGCCGCGGAGCCGGCAGGCCCCAGCCGCGCAGCCAGAGCGCGAGCACACCTGCCTGTGCCGGCGACCAGAGGAGGCCGGGGCCGAGAAGCCGCACCGCCTCGGCCGTGCGCCGGGCGGCGAAGCTTCCGATGCAGACGCGCGAAAGCGCGCCGGCGGCCCGGATCGCCCCGGCCATCGGGGGGACCGCCGCATCCGCCTTGGCCTCCAGGTTGAGGAAGAGCCCCGGCCAGGACGCCAGCACCTCGTCGAGCCGCGGGATGGGGTTGCCGCCCTTCGTCCGCCGCGCCTTCAGCTCGGCCCAGGTCAGCGCGTCCACCCGCACCTCCTCGCCCGTCATCCGGGTCAGCGTGTCGTCGTGGAAGATCACCGCCACCCGGTCGCGCGTCGCCTGGACATCGGTCTCGACATGGCTGTAGCCGAGCGCCACGGCGTGGGCGAAGGCCGCATCCGTGTTCTCCTCGACCTCCAGCGATCCGCCGCGGTGGGCGAAGGCAAGCGGCAAAGGATGGTCGAGGAACGGATGCGGCGTTTCCATGTCGGGTCCTCCCCCGACGAT
>NZ_JAYRTX010000012.1:0-45487 GCF_041919395.1 Albidovulum sp. | reverse complement strand
AGGCTGCCCAGGAAGTGATCCCCAGCCCACTCCGGCCAGAGCCTGCCGGAATAGACCATGTGGCCCGAGGGCGCGATCGAGGGATCCCAGTAGTGGGCGGGCTGCGTCACGCCCTCCCCCGCCGTGCCGCGGCCGATCCTTTCGCCGCTGTAATGCCGCCCGTAGGCGATGACGGGCCAGCCGTAGTTCCCGCCCGGTTCGATCAGGTTGATCTCGTCGCCGCCCATCGCCCCGTGCTCGCTTTCCCAGAGCCGCCCCTCGGCGTCGAAGGCAAGCCCCTGCGGGTTGCGGTGGCCGTAGCTCCAGATCGTGCCGTCGGCGCGGTCGGGGAAGGGATTGTCCGGCAAGGCGCGTCCGTCCCGGTCCATCCGCAGCACCTTGCCCATAAGCGCGTCGAGGTCCTGCGCCGGGTCGAAGGCCCCGCGCTCGCCCACCGTCAGGTAGATCGCCCCCTCCGGCCCCTCGGCGAGTCGCCCGCCGAAATGGACGCCACCCGTGGTGCCGGGCGGCATCTGCCAGACGATGGCCAGATCCTCCAGCCGGTCGCCGTCGAGCCGCGCCCGGGCCAGTGCCGTGCCCGCGCCCCCGTCCTGGGGCCTGGCGAAGCTGAGATAAAGCTCGCGCCGGTCGGGAAAGTCGCGGGGCAGCAGCACGTCGAAAAGCCCGCCCTGCCCGCGCGCGAAGACCACCGGCACGCCCGCGACCGCGTGGCGTTCCCCCGCGGGGTCCACCCGCGTCAGCCGACCGTCGCGCTCGGTCACGAGAAACCCGCCCTCGGGCAGGAAGGCAAGCGACCACGGTTCGACGAGGCCCGTGGCCATGGGCTCGACCACCACGCGGCCGGCACCCGTCTGAACCTCGGCCGCCGTCATCGCGCAAGGGACGAACGCCAGCACGACGGCAGCCAGCAGCGTTGCTCGCATTGGTTCCCTCCATGCAACAGCAGAGGCAAGTTAGAGACCAATGGCGCGGCCACCAACCCAAATCCCCGTGACAGAACCCGGCAGAAGCACCACCGAGTGGCTTTTCTTTTCAGACGGCTCCCTCTAGTTTGCCCTACAGGACAACGTTCCACACAGGGAGTGACCTTATGAAGAAACTTCTCGCTGCCACCGCTGCGGCGGCCCTCCTGGCCGGTGCCGCCGGGGCGGAAGACATCAAGATCGGCGTGATCCTCGGTTTCACCGGGCCGCTGGAATCCATCACGCCCGCGATGGGCACGGGCGCCGAACTGGCGATGAAGGAAGTGACCGATTCCGGCAAGCTGCTGGGCGGTTCCACCGTGACCTCCGTCCGCGGCGACAGCACCTGCGTCGACGCGGCGGCCGCGACCGCCGCGGCCGAAAGGCTTGTCACGACCGACAAGATCAACGCCATCATGGGCGCCGACTGCTCGGGTGTCACCGGCGCGATCCTCGCCAACATCGCGGTGCCGAACGGCATCGTCATGATCTCGCCCTCCGCCACGTCTCCTGCGCTCTCGACGGCCGAGGACAACGGCCTGTTCTTCCGCACGGCGCCGTCGGATGCGCGCCAGGGCGAGATCGTCCGCGACATCCTGAAGGAAAAGGGTGTCAGCGCCATCGCCATCACCTACACCAACAACGATTACGGCAAGGGCCTGGCCGAGGCGATCCAGCGCAACTGGGAAGAGTCCGGCGGCACGGTCACGATCTCGGCCGCGCATGAGGACGGCAAGGCCGACTACTCGGCCGAGGTCGGCGCACTCGCCTCGGCAGGCGGCGATGTGCTCGTCGTCGCCGGCTACATCGACCAGGGCGGCTCGGGCATCGTCAGGAACGCGCTCGATACTGGTGCCTTCTCCACCTTCTACTTCGTGGACGGCATGGTCGGCGAGAAGCTGAACGAAAACTTCGGCGCGGAACTGAACGGCTCCTACGGCGCCTATCCGGGCACCGACAGCCCCGGCGCGACGAAGTTCCAGGAGATGGCCGCGGCGGCGGGCTTCGACGGCACATCGGCCTTCGCACCCGAAAGCTATGACGCGGCGGCGCTCATCATGCTGGCGATGCAGGCCGCCGGCTCGTCGAAGTCGGCCGACTTCGCCGGCAAGGTCATGGACGTGGCGAACGCCCCGGGCGAACAGATCTTCCCGGGCGAACTCGCCAAGGCACTCGACCTCATCGCCGCAGGCACCGACATCGACTACGTGGGCGCGACGGCGGTCGAACTCATCGGGCCGGGTGAATCGGCCGGCAACTACCGCGAGATCGAGTTCAAGGACGGCAAGTACGAGACGGTCAAGTTCCGCTGACCGTCAAAGAACGCGGAAGGCAGCCCGACCAACCGGGCTGCCTTCTTCGACATAAGAACAAGAGCTTCGCGGGCGTTTCCAAGACGCCACGCGCGCCAGGTGGGGATACTGCATGATCATCGTCGAGGATCTGCACAAGCATTTCGGCGGATTCCGCGCCGTGGACGGCGCATCTCTGGAGATCGCCACCGGGTCGATCACCGGCCTCATAGGGCCGAACGGCGCGGGCAAGTCCACGCTCTTCAACGTCATCGCCGGGGTCCATCCGCCGACATCGGGGCGCGTGGTGATGGATGGCGAGGACATCACCGGGCTGCCTCCACACGCGCTCTTTCACAAGGGGCTTCTGCGCACCTTCCAGATCGCGCACGAGTTTTCCTCGATGACGGTCCGGGAAAACCTGATGATGGTGCCGGCGGGCCAGTCGGGAGAGACGCTCTGGAACGCCTGGTTCCATCGCGCCCGCATCCGTGAGGAAGACGCGGCTCTCGCGAAGAAGGCCGATGATGTCCTTGAATTCCTGACCATTTCCCATCTCGCGGACGAAAGGGCGGGCAACCTGTCGGGCGGCCAGAAGAAGCTTCTGGAGCTTGGCCGCACGATGATGGTCGAGGCGAAGGTGGTCTTCCTCGACGAGGTGGGCGCGGGCGTGAACCGGACGCTTCTCAACACGATCGGCGACGCGATCGTGCGGCTGAACAAGGAACGCGGCTACACCTTCTGCGTCATCGAGCACGACATGGATTTCATCGGCCGGCTCTGCGACCCGGTCATCGTGATGGCCGAGGGCAAGGTGCTGGCCAGGGGCTCGGCTGCCCATATCATGGAAAACGAGGCGGTGATCGAGGCCTACCTGGGGCGCGGGCTGAAGAACAAGGTGAAGGCCGAGGCCCAGATGGAGGCCGGCGCATGACCAGGTCCGACAACCCCTACCGGGACGACCGCGGCAACAAGGATCGGTCGATCACAAAGGCCGGTGGCGGAACGATCGACAATCCGGAGGGCGGCGGAAGTGCCTTGCCCGCCCCCGGCGGCCCGTTCCTCGCGGCCGAGGGCATGACCGGCGGCTACGGCGCGGCCGACATCCTCCACGACTGCACGCTGACGGTGGAGAAGGGCCAGATCGCGGTCATCGTCGGCCCGAACGGCGCCGGCAAGTCCACCGCGATGAAGGCCGTCTTCGGCATGCTCCGGCTCCGCGGCGGCCATGTCAGGCTCGACGGCGAGGACATCACCCATCTCAGCCCGCAGGACCGCGTCGCCAAGGGCATGGGCTTCGTTCCGCAGACCAACAACGTCTTCCCGTCGATGTCGGTCGAGGAAAACCTCGAAATGGGGGCCTTCCTGCGCCGCGACGACTTCCGGGCGACGATGGAGCAGGTGTTCGATCTCTTCCCCATCCTGAAGGACAAGCGCCGCCAACCGGCAGGGGAACTTTCGGGCGGCCAGCGCCAGCAGGTCGCCGTCGGCCGTGCGCTGATGACCCAGCCGAAGCTCCTGATGCTCGACGAACCGACCGCCGGCGTCTCCCCCATCGTCATGGACGAGCTTTTCGACCGGATCATCGAGGTCGCCCGCACCGGCATCTCGATCCTGATGGTCGAACAGAACGCCCGCCAGGCGCTGGAGATCGCCGACAAGGGCTATGTCCTCGTCCAGGGCGCCAACCGCTACACCGATACCGGCGCGGCGCTTCTCGCCGACCCGGATGTTCGTCGCACCTTCCTGGGGGGCTGAGGCGATGGGCCGACTTGCAGTCCTCGGCGTGGCACTGAAGAGCGGCCTTCTGGCCGGCGCCGCCGCGCTGGCCGAGACACCCGCGGCTGGCGGAACGGAAGGGCTGGCGCCGGTTCAAGACCTTGCCGGCACGCACACGGCGGTGCCGCCGCACGCCGACGCGATCCTTCCCGATGACCGCACCGTCAGGGGCATCCGCTGCGAGGCCGATCCGCCGCCGGTCGACGCTTCCGACGCGCTCGGACTGCCGGAGACGATCCGCACCGACGGGCTCCTGCACCGCAATGTCCGGGTGGAGAACCCCTGGGAGGCCGAACCGGTGATGACGGGCGCGGGCCCTGCGGTGGAGGTGGTGGTCTACAAGCGCGGCCGGACGCTGATCTTCGACGCCGGGACCGAGGTGCTCTATCTCGACCGCGAGAACCGCCGCTTCACCTACATGCGATCTGCCACCGACCGGGTGACGCTCTGGCACGGCACCTGCAACGCGGAGGGATGATGACGAGCCGATCCCAAGCCCCCGACCGCCCGACTATCCGCCGCATCCGCAGGAAAGAGGACTGATGGATTTTCTCAACGCGATCGTCGCGCTTCTCAACTTCGTCGTGATCCCGGCGACGGCCTACGGCGCGCAACTGGCACTCGGGGCCCTCGGCGTGACGCTGATCTACGGCATCCTCAGGTTCTCCAACTTCGCGCATGGCGACACGATGGCGCTCGGCACCGGCTTCGTGATCCTCTTTACCTGGTGGTTCCAGTCGATGGGCCTGCATTTCGGCCCGCTCCCGACGGCGCTCCTGGCGCTGCCCTTCGGCATCGCCGTCACCGCGGCCTTCGTGCTTCTGACCGACCGCGTCGTCTATCGTTTCTATCGCAAGCAGAAGGCCGCGCCGGTGATCCTGGTGATCGTGGCGATGGGGGTGATGTTCGTCATGAACGGCCTCACGCGGTTCCTCATCGGGGTGGACGAGATTCGCTTCGATGACGGTGCGCGGTTCCTGATCACCGCCAACGACTTCAAGGCGGCGACGGGCCTCGCCGAGGGGCTCGCGTTCCGGTCCACGCAGGCCCTGACCATCGCCACCGCCGTCGTCGTCGTCGCTGCTCTCTTCTGGTTCCTGAACCGGACCCGCACGGGAAAGTCGATGCGGGCGTTTTCCGACAACGAGGACCTCGCGCTCCTCTCCGGCATCAATCCCGAGAAGGTCGTGGCGGTCACCTGGATCATCTCGGCCGGACTCGCGGTGATCGCCGGCACGCTCTACGGACTCGACAAGAGCTTCAAGGCATTCAACTACTTCCAGCTCCTGCTGCCGATCTTCGCCAGCGCCATCGTCGGCGGGCTCGGCAATCCGCTTGGCGCCATTGCCGGCGGATTCCTCATCGCCTTCTCGGAGGTCGGCTTCACCTATGCCTGGAAGAAGGTCGCGACCTATGTCCTGCCCGAAAGCCTTGCCCCTGACGGCCTCGCACAGCTTCTTTCCACCGACTACAAGTTCGCGGTGTCCTTCGCGATCCTGATCGTCGTCCTCCTCTTCAAGCCCACCGGCCTCTTCAAGGGGAAAGCGGTATGAACACGCGCAACCTGCTTCTCTTTGCCTTCGTCGCGGCGCTCATCGTCGGCGAGGGGCTGACGGCGAGCTGGAACACCGCGCTCGGCATCGTCAACATGGGGCTGATTTCCGCCATCCTTGCGCTCGGCGTGAACATGCAATGGGGCTATGCCGGGCTCTTCAACGTCGGCGTCATGGGCTTCGTCGCGCTCGGCGGGCTCGCGCCCGTCCTGATCGCGACCCCGCCTGTGACCGAGGTCTGGACGGCCGCAGGGGCCTTCCGCATCATCTTCGCGCTTCTCGTCGGGGCAGGTGTCATCGCGCTCGCCATCCTGGCGAACAAGCGGCTCGCCGGGGCGGTCCGGGTCATCGCCCTTCTTGTCACGATGATCGGCGGCTTCTTCCTCTTCCGCGCGCTGTTCGATCCCGCGGTCGATGTGGTGGAGGCCTTCACGCCGGCCACCTACTCGAACATCGGCGGGCTCGGGCTGCCGGTGCTCCTCTCCTGGCCGGTCGGCGCGCTCCTCGCCGCGGGCGCGGCCTGGGCGGTCGGCAAGACGGCGCTCGGGCTCCGCTCGGACTATCTTGCCATCGCCACGCTCGGCATCGCCGAGATCATCCTCGCGGTGATGAAGAACGAAGACTGGCTGGCACGGGGCGTGAAGAACGTCATCGGGATTCCGCGCCCTGTCCCCTACGAAGTCGATCTTCAGAGGAGCCCCGGTTTCGTCGAATGGGCCGCAGGCCTCGGCTCGGACCCGGTGACGGCCTCGACCATCGTCGTGAAGCTTCTTTATGCCGGGCTCTTCACGGCGATCCTTCTCGCGCTCATCTGGGCGTCGGAGAAGGCGCTGAACTCGCCCTGGGGCCGGATGATGCGCGCAATCCGCGACAACGAGACGGCGGCCGAGGCGATGGGCAAGGATGTGACACGGCGGCACTTGCAGATCTTCGTCCTCGGCTCGGCGATCTGCGGGCTCGCCGGCGCGATGATCGTCACGCTCGACAGCCAGCTCACCCCCGGCACCTACAATCCCCTGCGCTTCACCTTTCTCATCTGGGTCATGGTGATCGTCGGCGGTTCGGGCAACAACTGGGGCGCGGTGCTCGGCGGCTTCCTGATCTGGTTCCTGTGGATCAAGGTCGAGCCCTGGGGCAATGCGCTGATGGACTTCATCACCGCCGGCATGGCCGATGGCACGCTGAAGACGCACCTCCAGGAAAGCGCGGCCCACATGCGGCTCCTGACCATGGGGCTGGTGCTGCTCCTCGTGCTCCGCTTCAGCCCGCGCGGGCTCATTCCCGAACGCTGACGGCGACGGTCCCGGCCGGCCAGAGACCGAGATCGAGGCCGTTGTAACGGATCGTCTCGGCGGGCGGGACATCGACGGGCACGCGCCCGACCGGCCCGAGGACAAGCCCGCCGGGGTGCGCCACGCTCCAGTCCCTGAGGGCCGCGGGTGTCTTCGGCGTGGCGACCGGTGCCGTAAGCCGCGCGCCGAAGTTGAACTCGGCGCTGTAGGTCATGGCGGCGACCGCTATTCCCCGATCCCGCGCCGTGTCGATCCGGGCCACGATGGCCGCGCTATCGTACTGGCTCGTCAGCCCGCCCGTAGCGAGAAACACGTGCGCGGCAAGGGCCATGCCCGCGCCTGCGAGCGCAGCGTTGGCGGGCCGTGGCAGCAGCAGGACCGCGACCGCGAGCCCGAGGCATCCGACCGCGACGACCGGGAGGAACCAGCCGGGCGCAGCCGCGGCGAAGTCGCGCGCGGCCGGCACGAACCCGGCCGCCACGGCGCAAGCGGCAAGTGCCGCGCCGAAGGGAACCAGCGCCGCGGCGCGCCACGCGCGGGCACCGTAGAGGCCCGGCAGGGCCCGCGCCACGAGCAAGGCCACAGCGGGGTATTCGGGCAGCAGGTAGTGCGTCTGCTTGCCCGAGATGAACGAGAACAGGACGACCGCCGACACCGCCCAGATCGCCAGCATGCGCGCGGCCGGGTCCGCGCGGACGCATTCGCCGATCCGGCGCCAGAGCCGCGCCGACCATCCCCATGGAAAGAGAAGAATCGGCAGCAGGGCGAGAAAGAACCACACTGGCCGGTCATGGGCCAGCCCGCCGGCCACGCGCGCAGCCGACTGCGTCCAGAGAAGCTCGCGCCGGAACTCTGCCGTGCCTGCGACAAGCGCCGGGACGAGCCAGAGCCCAACGATCGCGAGTCCGGCCGCGACCGCCAGCCCAAGACCCGCAAGCTGATCCCGGAGCCGCGGCGGAACCGGTGCCCAGAGCCGCATCGTGAGCAGCACAGGAAGCAGATGGACGAAGATGACCGGCCCCTTGGCCAGCGTCCCGAAGGCGAGCGCCCCGCCGAACGCAACCCAGTGCCGCAGACCTGCCCCGCCCTGGCCGATCCGCCAGAGCACGGCCGCGCCCAGCACCGCGGCGAGGCCCAGCATCGCGTCGAACATCGTGGTGCTGGCATAGATCAGGAAGACGGTGAAGCCGGCGAGGACCGTCACAGCGCGCGCGCCGATCCCCGCGTCGCCCGTCCAGAGGCGCCGGCCCAGGCCGGCCGCCGCGACTGCCAGCGACACGCCGAAGGCGGGTCCGACAAGTCGGGCGGGGAATTCGTGCACCCCCGTGATACCCCAGACGAGGTTGATCGCCCAGAAGAGCAGCGGCGGCTTGTGCGCGTAAATCTCGAAGTTTCGCGTCAGGTGGAACCAGTCGCCCGACAGCCGCATCTCCCAGGCGACGGCAAGATAGCGCGTCTCGTCGACCGGGACGAGCGGTCGCAGCGCGACAAAGACTGCCAGAAGCGTGGCAAGCACCAGCGCGGCGCCCACAGTCCGAGAAAGAATCACACTCCGCCTCGCTCGGCCATTGATGCCCCCACAGTCACTAACCGCACCATGCGCGCGGCTGCCATCCCCCTCCGGATATAGACGGGTGAAATCGACGAAGCGCAGTCCATTTGCGACAGAGTCCGTCGCTGACGGTCTGTCTGCCCGTCGGCACCTTTGCCATTTTCGCGGAGACGGGGCCGCCGCCGGCGCCACCCGCGATCACGAGGGAGATCCCATGAAGACCCATGCACAGGTCGTTGTCATCGGCGGCGGCGTCGTCGGCTGTTCGGTGCTCTATCACCTGACGAAATTCGGCTGGACCGACGTGATGCTGATCGAGCGGTCGGACCTCACCTCCGGTTCCACCTGGCACGCGGCGGGCGGGTTCCACACGCTGAACGGCGACACCAACATGGCGGCACTTCAGGGCTACACCATCCAGCTCTACAAGGAGCTGGAAAAGATCACCGGCATGTCCTGCGGCCTCCACCACGTCGGCGGCATCACCCTTGCCGACAACCAGGCCCGGTTCGAGATGCTGAAGGCCGAACGCGCCAAGCACCGCTACATGGGGCTTCACACCGAAATCCTGACGCCCGAGGAAGTGCACGAGTTCACCTTCGGGCAGGTCAACCTCGACGGCATCATCGGCGCGCTCTACGACCCTTTGGACGGGCACCTCGACCCTTCGGGCACGACGCACGCCTATGCCAAGGCGGCGCGGATGGGCGGCGCGGAGATCGTTCTGCACAACCGGGTTCTGGCGACCACGCCGCGACCCGACGGGACCTGGGACGTGGTGACCGAGAAGGGCACTGTCCACGCCGAGCATGTGGTGAACGCCGGCGGCCTCTGGGCGCGCGAGGTGGGCGCGATGGCCGGCGTCTACCTGCCGCTCCTGCCGATGGCACACCAGTATCTGGTGACCGACGACATCCCGGAGATCATGGCGATTCTCGACCAGGGCAAGGAATTCCCCCATGTGATGGACCCCGGCGGCGAAAGCTACCTGCGCCAGGAAGGCCGGGGCATGTGCATCGGCTTCTACGAGAAGCCCTGCGAACCCTGGAGCGTGGACGGCACGCCCTGGAACTTCGGGCATGAGCTTCTGAACGAGGATTTCACCAAGATCGAGGAGTCCGTCGCCTTCGCCTATCGCCGCTTCCCGGTGCTCGAGCGCGCGGGCGTCAAGCGGGTGATCCACGGCCCCTTCACCTTCGCCCCCGATGGCAACCCGCTGATCGGCCCGATGCCGGGCCTCAGGAACTACTGGTCGGCCTGCGCGGTGATGGCGGGCTTTTCCCAGGGCGGCGGCATGGGCAAGAGCCTTGCCGAATGGATGACCCACGGCGAGACCGAGGTCGATCCGCGCGGCTTCGACGTGGCGCGCTTCGGCAAGTGGACCTCGCCGGGCTATACCGTCCCGAAGGTGATCGAGAACTACCAGATGCGGTTTTCGGTGAGCTATCCGAACGAGGAACGCCCCGCCGCCAGGCCCTTCCGCACGACGCCGATGTACGACATCTTCGACGGCATGGGCGCGGTCTGGGGCCAGCAGTACGGGCTCGAGGTGGTCAACTACTTCGCCCACGACAAGGAGCCGCGCTACGAGACGCCGAGCTTCAAACGCTCCAACGCCTGGGAGGCGACGGCGCGCGAGGTCCGCGCGGTGCGCGAGGGCGTCGGCATCAACGAGGTGCAGAATTTCGGCAAGTTCCGCGTGACGGGGCCGAATGCACGTGGCTGGCTCGACCGGATCATGGCCGGCGCGATCCCGAAGCCGGGGCGGCTCTCGCTGACCCCGATGCTCAGCCCCAAGGGCAAGATCATCGGCGATTTCACCGTGACCTGCCTTTCGGAAACCGTGTTCCAGATCACCGGCAGCTACGGCGCGCAGGACCAGCATTTGCGCTGGTTCCAGAAGAACCTCGACGCCAGCGTCGAGGTGGAAAACGTCTCCGACCGGATCACCGGCTTCCAGATCGCCGGGCCGAAGGCGCGCGACCTCCTGGCGCGGGTGACGCGGGCGGACGTGTCGGCGGCCGGATTCCGGTTCATGGATGCGAAACAGATCACTGTCGGGATGGTCGATTGTCTCGTCCAGCGCGTCAGCTACACGGGCGACCTCGGCTACGAGATCTACTGTGATTTCATGAAGCAGCGCGCGCTCTGGAACGCTCTCTGGGCGGCCGGACAGGATCTGGGCCTGACGCCCTTCGGCATGCGGGCGATGATGTCCCTGCGGCTCGACAAGCTCTTCGGTTCCTGGGCGCGGGAGTTCTCGCCCGACTACTTCCCCGGAGAGACCGGCATCGACCGGTTCATCCGCTGGAACAAGGATGCCGACTGGATCGGCAAGGCGCCGGCGATGAAGGAAAAGGCGGAAGGGTCGAAGCGCCGGCTTTGCGCTTTCGTGGTCGAGGCCGGCGATGCCGATGTCGTGGCCTACGAGCCGATCTGGGTCGGCGAGAAGGTCGTGGGCTTCTGCACGAGCGGCGGCTATTCGCACTGGTCCGGCCAGTCGGTCGCCATGGGATTCCTGCCGGCCGACCTTGCCGGTGCGCGCGAGGTCGAGATCGAGATCCTCGGCATCCGGCGCAAGGCGCGGCGCATTGACGGCCCGCTCTGGGACGCCGACGGGGCACGGATGCGGGGGTAAGGCGGCGATCGTCCCGCGGAGGGTCGTCACTGCCGAAGGCGGCCGCACACGCGAAAGGCCGGGCAAGACGCCGGGCTTGCCCCGCGCCGCCACCGCGGCAATACTGCATCGGGTGTCTGCGGCCCGGCCATGCGGGGAGGACGCGATGGCGGCGCTTGTCATTCTCATCCCGGCGGCGGGCGCCTCGCGGCGGATGCGGGGCGCCGACAAGCTGTTGGAAGACATCGACGGGGAGCCGGTTCTCAGGCGCACGGCGCGGATCGCGTCGGAGGCCGCTCCTGTCCTTGTGACATTGCCCGACACCGGCCCGCTGCTGCCCGCCCGCCGCGCGGCACTGGCGGGACTGGGCGCGCGCATTCTGCCGGTCGCCGATGCGCACGAGGGAATGGCGGCGAGCCTGCGCGCCGGCGCGCGGGAGATCGGCGCGGCCGAGGGGATGATGATCCTCATGCCCGACATGCCCGAAGTGACGGCGGACGACCTGCACCGGCTGGCCGCCGCCTTCGCCGCGGACCCGACGCGACCGCTGCGCGCCGCGACGGAGGACGGAACGGAAGCCGGCCATCCCGTGATCCTGCCCCGGAGACTCATGCAGGAGGTCGCGGTGCTGAATGGCGATCGCGGCGCCCGGATCGTGCTCGAAGGGGAAACGGTGCGGGTGCTGCCCCTGCCCGGCCGCCGTGCCGTGACCGACCTCGACACGCCGGAGGACTGGGAAGCGTGGCGCGCGGGCCGGTGAACGTGGCCCCGGCGCGCCGTCAGGCCGCGCGAGGGACGATGCGGACGGGTTCCCTCGGGTCGAGCGACAGCATCCGCCGGGCCGGCAGATAGGCGCTCTGCCCGGCCATCGTCGCAAGCTCGGGGAAGATCGTCAGGATCTCGCGCAACTGCGCGTCGTGCAACCCGTCGAGCGCCGACGCCTCGGGCAGGAAGCTCTCGCTCCAGCAGCCGTCGGCCCAGACGATCTCGTGCTGGTCGAACATCATGTGATAGTATGTGACGGCCGCGGTCTCCTCCACCCGGGCCAGGCCCAGCGTCACGAGATCGGTTGCCGCGGCGAGTATCTCTGCCTCGGCGCTCGCCACCGGCACGTGGTCGGCCGACAGCAGCACACGGTGCTGCGGGCTGACGAGCAGATCGGCGGAAGGAACATCCGATCCGAAGGCTCCCCGGCGGATGCGCACCGGCCTAAGTTCGGGATAGTCGTTCAGGGCAGAGGTGTCGAAGGCCCGGCCGCCGATCCAGCGGATCGGCCGGAAACCGTTGTCGCGGGTGAGCACGAGGTCACCGACGCAGAGCGACTCGATCGCCACCGGGCCAGCTTGTGTCGCGATGCGGCTGCCGGCCACGAAACAGGGCGTGCGCGGCGGCCGCCGCGGCCCTTCCGCACCGGTGCTGCCGCACCCCGCTCTCTCTGATCCCCTGCCGCACATGATCGGCGCTCCACACTCACAACTTCCACGCCGCGATCTCTAGTCCAGGAAATCGCCGAAAGTTAGGACTTTGTTCATCCTTTTATGGGCTGTTGCACGACAGCATCCGGGTGGTGCCGCCATGATGCATCCCACAGGTTGTGCTGGGCCCGCTCAGTTCTCCGAACCCAGCGCCGCCTCGGCAATCGCGACGGGCCGGCCCGCAGCAGTCGCGGAGTCCGGTCCGCAAACGCCCTCGACCCAAAGACCGTTGGCAAGGATGGCGCCAGACCGGCGAAGCGTGAGCCGCACATAGCGTATTGCTGTCACATCCGCCTCCGCCACGCCCGGTTCGCCCAGCAACGCGCGCGCGGCCGTTGCGCTTTCGCCCCGCCCTGCCGGAAGGATCCCGAGGCCGCCGGCGACAAGGAGATCGCGGATCGGGCCCGCCTCTCCGAACGCGCCCGAGGCGATGCGGATCGGACGGAGCACCGGCAGAAGGCCGAGTTGGCGCCAACCGATGTCGAGCGTCACGACGCCGATGACCGGCTGGAGTCCTGCCTCGCGCGTCACCACGCGGTCGCCGGGCCGGAGTGCCTCGGCCCGGACCTCGCCGCGTTCGGTGGCGATCAGCGTCCCCTCGGCGACGCCGGCACTGTCGGCCGCGACCCGCGCGAGATCGGCCCCCGCAAGGGTCCCGAGGGCCTCCCCGAGGACCTCGACCCGCCCTACGGTCATCGCGTCGTCATCATAGCTGAGGCGCAGGCTGCCCGCGCCGGCCGCGAGACCGGTGCGAAACACTTCCTGTCCGGCGTCCGTCTTCATGCCCCCTCCCGGTCACTCCCTCAGAAGCGCGGCCTCGTACCGCTTCAGCGTACGGCGTGCCGAGACGTAGGCCTTTCGGCCCGGCCTCTCGGCAAGTTC
Source organism: Albidovulum sp. (assembly GCF_041919395.1). NCBI lineage: Bacteria > Pseudomonadati > Pseudomonadota > Alphaproteobacteria > Rhodobacterales > Paracoccaceae > Albidovulum > Albidovulum sp. The sequence goes on along the minus strand of NZ_JAYRTX010000012.1, from coordinate 32,083 downwards.
CGGAAACAGTTCGTAGATCTCGGTCCTCTGGGCATTGCCGAGGCCGTTGAGCGAATGGTCGCCCGGCTGGAACGATTCCGTCCACGCGCCATTGGCGAGAACCACCTCGTGCCGGTCGCACATGAAATGGACGTAGGTCACCCCCAGCACGTTGACCGGCCGGATCGTCCTGCTGTCCACCAGATGCTTGGCCGCGACCAGCACCTCGTGCTCCTCGAAATAGAGCATGGTGCGCTCGTTGGCGGCCAGGAAACGGTGGTTCGGACTCACCAGCATGTCGCGCTCGGGCAGGCCCTGGCCGAGGCTGCCGCGTGTGACCAGGATCGGGCGGAGATGCTCGGCCGCGGCAAGCTGGCCGTGGTCCAGGGTCTTGCGGCCGATCCAGCGGATTTCCTGGATCCCGTTGTCGCGGGTGACGACGCGATCGCCAACCGCGAGTTCCTCGATGGCGCGCTCTCCTCTGGGCGTGGCGATGGCGGTTCCGGGTGTGAAGCAGGGCACAATGTTCTCGATGTTTTCGAAGGTGAGGGTGCCGACGATATTCCCCTGTGGATCGAGGAACTCGACGATACCGTTTTCGGGATTGTTGGGATCGAAGATGATGTTGGTGGCAGCCTTCCCCCAGTCGCGGAGGTCGAGCGTGTCAAAGTCGATGCCGCCCTCGCCGCCGTCGATGCTGTCGCCGGACGTGGTGCCGGTGAAGGTGTCGCGGTCGTCGCCACCCAGCTGTGTGTCGGCGCCGGCGCCGCCGGTCAGGGTGTCGTCGCCTTCGGCAGCGGTAAGATAATCATCCCCAATGCCGCCATCCAGCAGGTCGTTGCCGCCATCACCGTCCAGCCAGTCCTCACCCGCGCCGCCGAGGAGCGTGTCGTCCCCGCCACCGCCGCCGAGCGTATCGTCGCCCGCGCCGCCGTCGAGGATATCATTGCCGCCCTGCCCGAAGAGGACATCGTTGCCGGCCTCGCCGAACACCTGATCGTCGCCGCGTCCGGCGAGGACCGTGTCGTCGCCGTCGCCCGCGAGGACATGGTCGTCGTTCGGCGCCGCGCCGGGCAGCACCGCGTCGCCGGCGTCGATCCGGTCGCCCTCAGGGTCGCCGGTGTAATCGACGTCGATCAGATCGTTGCCGGCCGTCCCCTCGACGATCCCGTCGAGCGCGGCCGCGAGCGCCGTCGGCTCGGCCATGAGCTGGAAGGCCGTGACGGTCTGCGCCCCGCCCCCTTCCCCGCCCTCGTCGGCTGTCCGGCCGCCGTCATCCGCAAAGGTCCAGTCGGTGCTGTCGCCGGCGGCAAGGTCCATCGTCAGGGCGGCGCCTATCGCTTCCCCATGGGTTGCCCCCGAGGACATGTTGGTCGCGATGAAGGCGCCGCCCTTGCCCCCGGCATCCCAGGAGTAGCCGACCTTCAGGTGGTCGCCCTCCGAGAAGAAGGCCGCGGGTGTCGTGAACCGATGGTCTTCGCCGTCGACCCGATGATGGACGACAAGGGCCTGATCCGTCGTTGTGGAAAGCGAGAACTGCGGCGCTTCGAGTCCGCCGCCGGAAACGAGGGTCTCTCCGCCTCCGGATATCCGGGCGGCGGTCACGAAGGAGAGCGCGAGCGCGCCCTGGTCGAGGCGAAGCGCCGCCACGGCGGGACCTGCGTCCGCCGGATGCATGTCCTGCCCGGCTGGCCCCGCGACCGGAAGATCGAACTCACTCTTGACCGTCATCGCACCCTTCCCACCGCAATACACCTTCCGCGCCCGGCCGGGTCCGGCCATTCTGCGCGACCCATACGCTGGAGGATGCGCCGCTCCCGTCGGACGCGGCACCAAGATACGTTCTGTCTGGTTCCTCTTGTGACCGGTGTGGCGGTCCCACCCCGGACCGCCCGCACCCAGGCCAGCCAATCACCACCTTGCCCCCCAGAGCCCGTTCAGCCTAGCCCCCGTTGGGGCCGCGACCAAAGCGCAAAGTGGCAGGATTGTGGCAGGCTCGCCCGCCCCGGGCGCCGGCACGCGGACCGCCTGCCATGGTGAAATTCGCAAGAACGCCACCATTGTTTCCGAAGAGACGCCAAGTGGACTTGCCTTGCCGGAACGGAAGGCCCGGGACAGAGCGGATGTTTCGGCGACCGAAACAGTCAGTCGGAAGCCTTCCGCGCTGCCCCGACGTATCGCGTTCCAGGCCTCAGCCGCCGCTCCGCCCACGAAACGCAACCAAACTGCGCCGCGGCCTCTGATTGTTGACGACTACGCCACCGCCAGCCGCAACTTGCGGCGACGCGATTCGCGCCTCACGCGGTGAAGGAAGTCAGGGATGTGGTGCCCGAGGCGAGACTCGAACTCGCATGCCTTGCGGCGACGGATTTTGAATCCGCTGCGTCTACCATTCCGCCACTCGGGCCACTCTGGCCGTCTAACGCCCCCGGGTCGCCGCGGCAAGAGGGTGATCGACCCCGATCAGAGGTTGGCCGCCGCGAACGTGTCGCAGGCCTGCAACGAGCCGCTTTCGAACCCGGTCGCGAACCAGCGCTGGCGCTGCTCGGACGTGCCGTGGGTGAAGCTGTCGGGCATCGGCCGGCGGCCTGCGTTTCTCATCAGCGTGTCGTCGCCGATCTTTTCCGCGGCGTTCATCGCCTCGGCGATGTCGCCCTTCTCGAGGGTGCCGAAGGCTTCATGCGCATGCCGTGCCCAGAGGCCCGAGAAACAGTCGGCCTGAAGCTCCACCCGGACCGAGATGGCGTTCGATTCCGCTTCCGAGGACTGCTGGCGCAGCGCCGTGGTCTTGCCGAGGATGCCAAGTTCGTCCTGCACGTGATGGGCGACCTCGTGCGCCACGACATAGGCCGCGGCGAAGTCGCCGCCCGCGCCCATCCGCTGCGAAAGCGCGGCGAAGAAATCGGTGTCGAGATAGACCTTCTTGTCGAGCGGGCAGTAGAACGGTCCGGTCGCGCCCGAGGCATTGCCGCAGGGCGACTGCGTGACCTGCTTGAAAAGGACAAGCGTCACCGGTTCGTAGGTCGCCCCCAGTTCATCGCGGAATATGCCCGACCATATCTCCTCGGTATCGGCGAGCGTGACCGAGACGAACTCGGCCGCGCGCTGGTCAGCCTCGGTCAGTTCGACGTCGCTCTGGATCGCGCCGCCGCCGGAGAGGCCGGTTCCGTTCAGAAGCGGCGTCACGTCAACGCCGAAGAAGTATCCCACGAGCAGTACGAGGACGACGCCGCCAAGCCCGAGCCCCCCTGCCCGGCCCGCGCCCATCCGCCGCCTGTCCTCGATGTTCTCGCTGCCGCGCCGTCCCTGCCATCTCATGCCCGCACCTCCTGAACCACGAACGCCAATTGGCCCCCCAGGTTCCAGACTAGCCGCGAATGCGTCTGCCCGGAAGGCGGGACGCGCTTGACGCCAGACCGGGGCCGTGGCCTAACGGCGCGACAGAAACCTAGCCGGTGCCCTTGCATGATCCGTGCCCTCTACGACTGGACGCTCAGACTCGCGGATCATCGCCACTCGCTCAGGGCCCTCGGGATCGTCTCCTTCGTGGAAAGTTCGTTCTTCCCGATCCCGCCCGACGTCCTCATGATTCCGATGATCATTTCGCGCCCGTCCCGCGCCTGGATCGTCGCCACCGTTGCGATGGTGACCTCGGTGCTGGGCGGTCTGCTGGGGTATTTCATCGGCGCGGTGCTCTGGGACACGGTGGGCCAGCCGATCCTCGAGTTCTACGGCAAGACCGACGCGGGCGCGAAGTTCGCGCAGGAGTTCAACCAGTATGGCGCCTGGGCGGTTCTTTTCGCCGGGGTGACGCCCTTCCCCTTCAAGGTCATCACCATCGTCTCCGGCTGGACGGGCCTCAGCCTGCCGGTGTTCATCCTGTCTGCGATCGTGGCGCGGGGGCTGCGGTTCTACGTCGTCGCGGCGCTCCTCTGGAAGTATGGCGCGCCGATCCGGGATTTCGTCGAACGTCGGCTCGGGTTGATGTTCACGGTCTTCATGGTGCTCCTGATCGGCGGCTTCGCTCTCATCAAATACCTATGACCCGATCTCGCCTCATCCTCCTCGCCGCCGGCGGTTCCGCGGCCCTTCTCGCGGGGGCGCATGTGTTCGAGGCACTCGGCTACGCGCCCTGCAAGCTCTGCCTTTGGCAGCGCGGGCCGCACTGGGCGGCGGTGGCGATCGGCCTCGCGGCGCTGGTCGCGGCCTGGCGGGTGCTTCCCTGGGCCGGGGCACTGGCGGCCGCCACCACCGGCGCGCTCGGCATCTATCATACCGGTGTCGAACGCGGACTTTGGCAGGGGCCCGATTCCTGTACTTCCGGCGGCAGCCTGTCGGGTTCCGCCGAAGACCTTCTCAACGAGATCATGGCAGCGCCCCTGATCCGCTGCGACGAGGTGGCCTGGAGCCTTTTCGGCATCTCCATGGCCTCCTGGAACGCGATCCTGTCCTTTGCGCTCGTGGCGCTATGGGTCGCGGCCGCACGGCGCCGCTAGCTGTGGCGATTCTTGCCGAAGGTTTCCCGGGCACTTCGGTGGCGCCTGGACATTGCGATGGCGATCGGACAGGTCTTTTCCTACGTCAGTTCCTCCCCGGTGCCGTTCGTGACCTGACTGCGGGAGCTGGCGATCCTGCATCGCTCGGGCATCTGCTGGGATCTCGCCTCGACGCTCTTGCCGATCGCGATGCTCCTCGCGCGCATCTCGGCGAACCTGTGCGAGGGGCAAGGGCCATGCGCACGGCGCTCGGAACGGACGCCGTGGCGGCCGTCGGCGCCGCGGCGTTCTGGTGGGGGACCGGCCAGGGAGGCGCCCTCACCTCCGAAGCGGCGCGGCGGCTCGACATCGCCACCGCACCATGCGGTCTGCCGGATGTGACGTTGCGCGACCAGACGGGCGCCGAGACGCGGATGTAGGAGTATCGCGGCGCGCCAGTGCTGGAATTCGTCGGTGCGACCTGCCCCCACATCTGTCCGACGCTCGGCACCGCTTCCGGTCGACTGGGTTCGACGCTGGCCGAGGACGCGCGTATGTTGTCGATCAGCTTCGGCCCGAGTGACGACACCGAACTGCTTGGCTCGGTCGCCGACCGCCCTGCCGCGGTATCCCTCCGCTGGCGGGTCACCGGCATCGCGGAAGGCGGAGGCCGCGCCGCCCTGCTCGAGTCTGCCGCAGTTGTCGTGATCCAGGACGGTGAGGGCGGCCTCCTGCACGCCTACGCCGCGGCAATACTCGCGGTCATGGGCTGGATGCCGCTCGCCGCGCCCTTCGGGGTCTGCAACGCCGACTGGCCCGCGGACCGGAGGCCCCGCTTGGAACGGGGCTGCTGATCGCCACCGTAGGGCTGATCGCGGTCCTGCCCGTCCCGGAGCTGATCGGGCGCGCTCCGGAGTCCGGATCACCGCCGCAGTGCACGCGCCAGCCTGCGGAGCAGCCCGGTCATGCCCAGCACCCAGGCCGTGAGCGCGACATAGACCAGCACCTTGGGGATGGGATCGAGGAAGCCGTAGCCCATGGCGTGGTCGAACTGGTAGGTGCTAGTGGTATACATCCCGAGCGGGAACACCATGCCCCACACCGCCGGCTCGTAGGTGAAGCGGTCGCGCATCCAGACATAGCGCCAGGTCATCAGCGCGAAGAGGAACGGTATCCACCAGCTCGCCACCGCCCAGAAGAAAAAGGTGAAGCCGCGCAGGAATGGGATGAGCGGTCCGAGGAGCGGCCAGGTCTCGCCGCGCAGGAGCAGGATCGAGCCCGCAAGCGCGGTGATCGCCACTGCCCCCATGTTGATCCAGTAGGGCGGGCTGAAGTCCTCGTGGCTCATCGGCACGAAGGTCAGGCGGTAGAAGATCAGCGGGATGATCGCGAGATAAAGCATGCAGCCGATCAGGAACATCGCGATCACCTGGAACTGGATCAACTCGGACGGAGGCGCGCCCACGTCTATCACGCCCCGCAACACGACCACCGACTGGGTCGAGACCGCCGCGATGAGCCATGCTCCGTTGATCCCGCGCTTGAGCGTCGGCTTGCGCGCGCGCACCGTGACCGCGGTGAAGAAGCTGTACATGATCGCGAACCACAGGATCAGTCCCAGCCACCACAGCGCCGTCCCGACGTCGCGGGCTCCGATCACCACCACGTTCTGCGTGCCCAGAACGCAGGTGCCGGCCACGATGGTGAAGAAGCCGGGCGCGCGCTGGTGATCCGACAGGTCGCGGACAAGTTCGGCACGGAACCGCACGGCCCGAAGGATCGTCAGGGCCCAGAGCACCGGCCAGGCGATCCAGTTGACCGCGATCAGCGCCAGCGCGATCGGGCGCAGCCCCATGAAATGGCAGGCGATCGACACAACCCCGGTCGCCATGACAAGTGCGAAATAACCCGGAAACAGCGAGGCCGCACCATCGAGCAGAAGCTGTCTCGCGCCAGCAGGCCCGACCGTCCTGTTGGTCGAGGTCAATTTATCCACGTGCAAATCTGAGCGCCAACTCGATCTGGAGAAAGAGAAGGACAAATGCTGTATTCAGTCCCCAGGCGATGGTCGACCATCTTGCAAGAACCCCCCAGAATGGAGCGGCGTTCGGCGCGCACCGCCAGATCGCGACCAGAATCCAGATCGTGTAGGCCGCCGAAACCACGATCAGGACTTGCTGAAAGGCCAATTGTCCCGCGTCGAGCGCGGTTGCGTGAAGAATGACGAGAGCCATGCTCGTCGCAACGCCATATCCCCAGAAAACTACGGCCAAGGGCATCCGCCCACGCCATGCTCGCAGTTCAGGAGCGAAGAACAGTGATAACAGTGATTTCCTGGACTCACTTGGTGTCATGGCCGCACCTCTCGATTCAAGTCTGAACCAGTGCCCAGCGATTTGAAAGGCCATCCGTCCCGACCGGCCGGCCGACATGACGGCGGGAAAAATTGCCCGGTCGCCTCGGGGCGCTCCGCGCTCCTGCGCGCTCCCTCGGACATGCGTTCTTGTTCGACGAACCCTTCGTGCGCCCGGTCCGGCCAAGCCCGGCTCTCATGACGGGAGGCGTTGTGTGCCGCTGTGGGAGCGGGTCTGGCTGGCCAACTGCCCGAACATCGGACGGTGACAAAAGCTACGATCTGACGTCTGCCGGTCTCCGAGGACGAGGAGGTCCGAATGTGGACTTGCCCGGCTTTTGTGGAGAGCGTTTAGCTCACTACCCGGGCCCTCCGCTCGAAGGCGATGGGTCTCTGGAAGCCGAGCGATGAGTGCCGCCTGACGGGGTTATAGAACCCGTCGATGCATCTGGCGACGGCATTTTCGGCCTGCAGGCGGGATTGCCAGGCGACCGGCCAGATCAACTCCGACTTGATGGTTTTGAAGAACGTTTCCACCATCGAGTTGTCGAAGCAGTTCCCGCGCCCGCTCATCGAGATCAGGATGCCGCGCTTCCGGAGCAGCGTCTGCTGCGTCATGCCGACCTGGCGCACCGCTTCGGCCACGCTCACGCCTCGTCCCCGCAGCACTTCAACCTGCCGCAGCTTCATGACGATGCCTTCGGCCTTCCCTCGCGTCCCAGCCATCTCCTGGTTCTCCAATCTGCGGGCCAAATATATCCCAATTGGTGGGCCACTTCAGAGAGGGTACTCCACCCCGAGAACAAGGAGGCTTCATCAGACACGCAATCGCCGTGCTGCTCCCGCTGAATTCCTGCTGGCAAGTGACCGGCAGAGATCAGGGACTTGACCGCAGCGCCATGAAGCCTTTTGATGAAGCGCAGATGTCTGGCAGCCGAGCCTCGAATCCCGATTTGCGCAGGAGCGCGATGGCGGGAATGCGAGGCTTTTTTCGCTTTTGGGGTGGCATGAAGCAAGTGATCGGACTTGGGCTTCTCTATTCGCGTCACGGGATCCATACCCGCCGCCTGATCGAGGCGGCGCCTGTGCCCGAACCGGCGCGCGCGCGCGCGTCCAGCCCGGGCCTGTCCGGCAAGGTGCGAAGCCCGATCCATCCCGTCCGCAGCCGTCTCGGGCCCCTTGTCCTGCGCTACATCGGCGGCGAGCATCTGGTGGCAGGTCAGGTCACGGCGTGAAAGACCGGAACCTTCCCGCTCTCGTCCGACCGGCGATGCCCTGCCACGCCCCCGCCCCAACGGGAGCCGTCTGATGCGCCGCTACCGTTTCGTCCTGTTCCGCCCGTTCCAATTTCTCCCAGTCCTTTTCGGAATCTCGATTATCACCTTCGTGCTCGTCCGGCTCATACCCGGCGATCCGGCGCGGATCCTCTTGGGCACCCGCGCGACCCCGACCGCCATCGCCAACATCCGCGCGCAATATGGTCTCGATGAGCCGATGTGGGTGCAGTACCTCTACTTCCTCAAGAATCTCGCGTCCGGCGAGATGGGCAAGTCAACGCTATACAAGGTCGACACGCTGAAACTGATCGTCACGCGGATCGAGCCGACGCTGGCGCTGGTCGTCGCGGGCGTGGTGCTGGCGCTGGTGATCGCGGTTCCCTTCGCCGCGATCTCCGCGCGGCGGCAGGGGACGGCGGCGGATCACGCGATCCGGATCGTCTCCACCGCCGGGATCGGCTTTCCCTCGTTCTGGCTCGGGGCGATGCTGATCATCCTTTTCGCGGTGCGGCTCGACTGGCTGCCGGTTTCGGGCTACGGCGAACGCCTTGGAGACAAGCTCCTGCACCTGATCCTGCCCGGGCTGACCATCGCGCTTTCGCTTTCGGCGGTGATCACCCGGTCGCTGCGTGCCGGCATGATCGCGGGGCTGTCGTCGGACGTGGCGGTAGCGGCGCGGGCACGCGGGATGCCCGAAAGCGTCGTCTTCTGGCGCCATGTCGTGCCAAACGCGCTGGTGCCGACAGTCAACCTCTTGGCGGTCAACATCGGCTGGCTGATCGGCGGAACGGTCGTGGTCGAAAGCGTCTTTGCGGTGCCAGGCCTCGGGCAGCTCATGGTCCGGGGTATCTTCAGCCGCGACTACATGGTCGTGCAGGGCGTGGCGCTGACCTTCGCGGTGGCGACCGTGCTGATCAACTTCCTTGCCGACATCATCACCGTCGCGCTGGACCCGAGGGTGGAGATATGACGGCAACGACGCTTTCCCCGCGCTGGAGTGCCAGGTTCGGACGCAGACCCATGCTGCTGGCCGGGCTGACGATCCTTGGCGCCTTCGTGGCGATGGCGGTTTTCGCACCCCTCGTCGCGCCTTACGACCCGATCCTTCACGACGCGGGCGCCAAGCTGCAGCCTCCTTCGCTGGTGCATCCCTTCGGCACCGACAACTTCGGCCGGGACGTGCTGTCCCGCGTGATCTGGGGCGCGCGGATCGACCTTCAGATTGCGGTGATCGGGGTCGTCTTTCCCTTCCTGATCGGCACCGGCATCGGCACCGTCGCGGGTTTTTTCGGCGGCTGGGTCGATGCGCTGTTCATGCGGATCATCGACGTTGTTCTGGCCTTCCCCTTTCTTGTGCTGATGCTGTCGATCATCGCCATCCTCGGCCCCGGTCTGGGCAGCTTCTACATCGCCATGGCGCTGGTCGGCTGGGTCAGCTACGCGCGGCTGATCCGGGCGCAGATCCTTGTGCTGAAGACGCAGGATTTCGCCGTGGCCGCCGCCAGCCTCGGCTTTTCACGCCTGCGGATCATGTTCCGGCACCTGTTGCCGAATGCGCTGGCGGGGTCGCTCGTCTTCGTCATGTCCGATGCTGTGCTGGTGCTCCTGAACGGTGCGGCGATCAGCTACCTCGGCCTTGGTGTGCAGCCGCCCGTCGCCGAATGGGGCGTCATGGTCGCCGAGGCGCAGGGCTTCATCACCCAGGCCTGGTGGATCACGCTGTTCCCCGGCCTTGCCATCGTGACTCTGGCCTTCGGCTTTTCGCTGACCGGCGACGCGCTGGCGGACCTGATGGGGGTGCACGAATGAGCGTGCAGCTTGAGATCGCCGGCCTCGCGGTCGCCTTCCGCGACCATCGGGAAGAGCGGCCGCTGCTGGAAGACGTCTCGCTGTCGCTGGAGCGGGGCGAGATCCTTGGTCTGGTGGGCGAGAGCGGGTCGGGAAAAAGCCTTCTGTGCCGCACCATCATCGGCCTGATACCCTCGCGCAAGCTGCGTGTGACGCAAGGCAGCGTGCGGCTGGACGGCGACGAGATCCTTGGCCGCGACATGCAGGCTGTCCGGGGCCGGCGGATCGGCATGATCTTCCAGAACCCGACAAGCCACCTCGACCCCGTAATGACGATCGGCCGCCAGATCAGCGAGGGGTTGCGCCATCACAAGGGCCTTGACGACCGGACCGCCCGGGCCGAGGCGATCGCGCTTCTGACCCAGGTGGGCTTTCCCGATCCGGCGCGGGCCGTCACCTCATATGCGCACCAGTTCTCTGGCGGGATGCGCCAGCGCGCGATGATTGCCATCGCCCTTGCCTGCGACCCGGAGATCCTGATCGCGGATGAGCCGACCACCGCTCTCGACGTGACAGTGCAGGCGCAGATCCTGCGGCTTTTGATGGAGCTGCGCGACCGGCGCGGGCTGTCGATCATCCTCATCACCCACGACCTTGGCGTCGTGGCGCAGACCTGCGACCGTATCGCGGTGATGCGGCACGGCAAGGTGGTGGAGGTCGGCGAGAAGCGCGCGCTTCTGGCCGCGCCGCAGCACCCCTATACCCGGGAGCTTATTGCCTCGCACCCCTCGATGCCCCACCCCGAGGATGCGGTGATAACCCACCCGCATGACCGCCGGCCAATCTTCGAGATCGACGACCTGGACGTCAGCTTCCCCGTGGGCGGCGGCTTCCTGACCGGAAAGCGCGAGGTGCGTGCCCTGAAGGGTGTCAGCCTGCGTATCTGGCCGGGAGAGACGGTGGGCATCGTCGGGGAAAGCGGCTCGGGCAAAAGCACCCTCGCCCGCGCGATGCTCGGCCTGACGCGAGTTAGTGCGGGCGACATTGCCTTCGACGGCAATGTGCTGACGAAAGACCGGGACAAGACACTGAAACACCTGCGCAGCGATGCCGCGATGGTGTTTCAGGATCCGTTCAACTCGCTGAACCCGCGCCTGACCATCGGGCAGACGCTGGCCGAGGTTCTGAAGACCCAAGGCGAAACGCGCTCCGACAAGATCCCCTCGCGGATCGGGGAGCTGCTTGACCTCGTGGGGCTGGACCGCAGCTTTGCCGCGCGCAGGCCGCGCAGCCTGTCGGGCGGGCAGTGCCAGCGGGCCGGGATCGCGCGCGCGCTGGCGGTCAATCCGCGCGTCATCATTGCGGACGAATGCGTCGCGGCGCTGGACGTGACGATCCAGGCGCAGATCGTCGATCTGTTCCGCGACCTGACGCAGCGCACCGGGCTGACGCTGGTCTTCATCGCGCACGACCTCGCCATCGTCCGAAACCTCTGCGAGCGGGTCATCGTCATGCATCACGGCGAGATCGTCGAGGACGGACCTTCCGCCCGGGTCTTCCATCAGCCCGAACGCCGCTACACGGCCCAGCTGATCGCGGCAATTCCAGACATAAACCCGGATCGCCCCATCAACTGCGGCCCCCCATCAACCCAACAGGAGTATGTGACATGATGAAAGACCTCACCCGCGCGGCCATGTTCGGCCTCGCCATGACAACCGGGCTTGTGTCCGTCGCCGAGGCGCAAGGCGTGCTGACAATAGGCCGGCGCGAGGACAGTTCCACCTTCGACCCGATCGCCACGGCGCAGAACATCGACTTCTGGGTGTTCTCGAACGTCTTCGACGTGCTGGTGCGCGTGGACAACGCGGGCCAGAACCTTCTGCCTGGCCTTGCCGAAAGCTGGGAAGTGTCGGACGACGCGCTGACCTATACCTTCCACCTGCGCGACGCCAAGTTCTCGGACGGCATGCCTGTCACCTCCGAAGATGTCGCCTATTCGCTGGCCCGCATCCGCGACAGCGAGCTGTCGCTCTGGTCGGACAGCTACAAGATCATCAAGGACATGCAGACGCCGGACGCCAAGACCCTGGTCATCACCCTCGACGGCCCCTCGGCGCCGTTCCTCTCGACCCTGGCCATGCCCGGCGCCTCGATCGTCTCGAAGGCGGCGATGGAAAGCATGGGGGAAGAGGCCTTTGCCGAGAAGCCTGTGGGATCGGGTGCCTTCACCGTGGACGAATGGCGCCGCGGCGATCGGGTGATCCTGAAGAAGAACCCCAACTACTGGGATGCCGCCAACGTCAGTCTCGACGGGGTCGAGTGGATATCCATGCCTGACGACAACACGCGGATGCTGGCGGTTCAGGCTGGGGAGCTTGACGCGGCGATCTACGTCCCCTTCTCGCGCGTGGAAGAGTTGAAGCAGGATGCGAACCTCAACGTGGTCGTCGATCCCTCGACCCGCGAGGATCACCTGCTGATGAACCAGGAACATGCGCCGCTTGACAACGTGAAGGTGCGCGAGGCGCTCGACTATGCCATCGACAAGAAGGCGATCGTCGACACCGTGACATTCGGTATCGGCGAGGTGGCGAATTCCTACATTCCGAAGGGCGCGCTCTATCACAGCGACGACAACGGTGCGCGCGACTTCGACCCGGAAAAGGCCAAGGCGTTACTGGCCGAGGCGGCCGCAGGCGACATCAGCCTCGATTATGTCGTCAACGCCGGCAACGAGGTCGATGAACAGATCGCCATTCTCCTGCAGCAGCAACTGGGCAATGTCGGGATCACGCTCAACCTTCAGAAGATGGACCCGAGCCAGACCTGGGACATGCTGATCAACGGCGAATACGACCTGTCGGTCATGTACTGGACCAACGACATCCTCGACCCCGACCAGAAGACGACCTTCGTTCTGGGCCATGACGTCAACATGAACTACATGACCCGCTACCAGAACGACGAGGTCAAGCAACTGGTGGCCGATGCCCGGCTCGAGATGGACCCGGCGAAGCGCGAGGCGATGTACGCGCAGATACAGAAGCTCGCCAAGGCCGACGTCCACTGGATCGACCTCTACTACAGCCCCTACATCAGCGTGACCCGCAAGGGCGTTGAGAACTTCGGCCAGAACCCGCTCGGCCGCTTCTTCCTGGAAGAAACCAGGAAGACCTACTGAGCAGCACGCGGCGGCTTCCTTTGGGCCGCCGCGTCCCAACCGTCTTGAGAGGACATGCGATATGACCGAGATCGACCTTTCCGCGCTTGAAACCGCTCTCGACGCGTTGCCGAAACGCTATCCCGGTCCCGGCGGCGTGGCCGGAATCGTCAAGGACGGCAAGGTGGTCGCGACCCGCGCCTGGGGGTATGCGAACCTCGACACCGCCGCGCCGATGACCCGCGCGACGCGGTTGCCGATTTGCTCGATCTCGAAGCAGTTCACCTGCCAGGTGCTGCTGGCCTCCATCGAGAACCCGGATCGGCTGGACGGCAGGATCGCGGATTTCCTGCCGGACTTCACCGGCCCCATGCCCAGCCTGCGCCAGCTTTGCGACAACCAGTCGGGCCTGCGCGACTACTGGGCGCTGACCGTGCTGCAAGGGGCCAGGGCCGAGCAGGTCTTCGCGCGCGAGGATGCGCTGCCGGTGATCGCGCGGATGAAGACCGGCCACTTCCCGCCAGGAACGGCATATTCCTACTGCAACTGCAACTACCGCATCGTCTCGGAACTGATCGAGGCGGAGACGGGCGAGAACCTTGAAACCCTCTACCGCCGCCATGTCTGGGGGCCGGCGGGAATGAAGACGGCCGTCCTGACCTCTGACACCCGTTATCCCGAGGACGGCGTGGTGGGCTATGAGGGCAGCGATGCGACCGGATTCTTCCCGGCGGACAATGCGATCTTCTGGATCGGCGACGCGGGGATATCGGCCTCGCTTGACGATATGCTGGCCTATGAAAGCTGGATCGACGCCACCCGCGACGATGAAAACAGCCTTTACCGCCGCGTTTCCGTACCGCCGACCTACGTCGACGGGACACCGGCGACCTATGGCTACGGCATCGCCCGGCATCAGATCGCGGGACTTGAGTTCACCGGCCATGCGGGGGCACTGCGCGGCTTTCGGGCACAGCGTCTGAATGCGCGCGATGCCCGCCTGTCGGTCGTGGTGATCTTCAACCACGAATGCGACAGCCACGGCGCCGCGCAGTCCCTGATCGAGGCCGCGCTTGGCCACGAAAAGCCCGAACCTGCCCCGATCCCGGAGGGATGGGACGGCCAGTGGCTCGCCGATGACGGCTTGCTGGTCCGGATCGAATGCGGTCGCCGCAGCGCGACGCTGGCCTATGCGACCGGGGCCGAGACGCTCACGCTGTCGCCGGACGGCACCCTCGCGGCCGCCGGCGCCATCCTGTCCCGGCAGGGCGAGGCGATGCTCATGACACGCCCGCGCGACAATACCGCGCCGAAGCTGACCCCCCTTCCGTCCACGGAAACCGGCGACGCCACGGGAATCGCGGGGCGATATACATCCGCCGAACTGGAAGCGGATCTTGTCATCGAAGCCCGGGACGGCGCTGCCTTTGCCCGCTTTGAAGGCATGCTGGGAAATGGTCGGATGGAAAGGATGGAACCCGCCGGCAAGGATGTCTGGGTCGTCGCCACAAGGCGCTCGATGGATGCCCCGGCCCCAGGTGACTGGACCGCGATCATCCAGCGCGACGCGGCGGGCGAAGTCGCGGGCCTGACCCTCGGCTGTTGGCTGGCGCGCCGGGTCGAGTATGGGAGGTGCGGTTAAGCGGCGCGGTCGGGCATTCGATTTGGGTGAGAACCGTAGGCGGTCTTTCCTTCGCCGCACGACATTCGGCGCTGGACGACCAATTGGAACCAGCCTCGGCCAGGACACTGACGCTGTCCCTTGTGCCGCGCAGAGACGCCCGCCACGGCGCAAGGGCGGTGATGGGTTTTGCCGTCAAAACCCTGCGGGCAGGCCCGTGAGGCTGACAATACTGGCAGAGGGGATGGGCCTGACGTCGGACCTTTTCCGGCATGTAACATCGCATGCAGGTCGGTGCAGTTGCCCGCCCCGGGCCTCAAAACGAGCTCCCGCTGACATCAGTTGCGGCGGAGAGGACGGCAGACTCAACAACCTTGTGATAACTCACAGATAGTCATTCAGACTACCGGAGAGGTTGTTTTCCGAGACATGAGTCATCACGGTCATCGCCACCTGCTCTCTCGGGCTGTAGGCGGCATGGTTGCCGTCCTGGGCGCTCACGGCTCCCAAAACAGCGACGGCGCAAACCTAGAAAGTGAGGCTGTTTTTCAAAACCATCGCGGTCACCCTTGAGGGCCTGGCCTTGGACGCCCGTCGCACTTGCCGTTGGTCGCGACGACTCGAGCCGGTACATGCCCGGCCCGCTGCCGAAGAAATCCCCGCGATCAGGTGCGGCTGATATCCGTGGAGCCGTCCCTGTAGACGTAGCGGCAGACACGCGGTTCGGTGTTGACCGTAAACTGGTCGCGCCGGACCTCCATGTTCACCTGAACGCCCCGCGGAGCGCCGTTCCCGAAGCCATACTTGCTGACGGAGTCGACGCGCGCGACTATCAGGCCCTGCTGCCGTGCGGCGTTGACGCAAATGTCACGTGCGCGGCTGAGACTGATCTGGTTCGTGCCCCAGGATCCGCCAAAACCGCCCGAACCGCCGCTGCCGCCGAAACTTCCGCCCGAACCGCCAAACTCCGCGGTCTCGACGCAACCGACCAAGGCAAGGCTTCCAAGCAGCCCCACTATCGCTGTTCTCACCGCCATGGTCCGCCCCCTGATTTCACGCTGCGCCGATGCTACCCATAATTCCGGTACGAAGCGGGCGTGAATGACCCGGATCGGGTCATCTGGCTTGGTCTTGTGTGCCTAACGCCGATAAACCGGAGGCAGTCTGCCGCGTATCCTGCCGATGTCTGACGCGACCGGCGGCGCGTGGCCGACTGGCGCGAGGAACGGCGGTGGAAAGGAAACCGATGCAGTCGAAGCAAAGAAAGACCCGGATTGGGCGCAACAGCGCCCTGCGTCCCGTGTTTCGCCGGGTGGCGTCCCTTCTTGCCACTGTGGCGGCGCTGCTTGCAGGACCGGCAGCTGCCGAAACCCTGAATGGTCGGGCTGTGATTGCGACGCGCATGGCGCTGCCCCCGGGGCTGACCTTCGAGGCGATCATCGAGGATATCTCGCGGGCGGGCGCTCCGGCGGAGGCTCTCGCCCGCATCACGATCGAGAATCCGGGCCAGCCGCCCATCGACTTCGCGATCGAGTACGACCCGGCAGACCTGCAACCGCAAGCGATCTACGCCCTGCGCGCGACGATCCGGCGGTCGGACATGCTTCTGTTCACGACCGATACGATCACCCCCGTCCTGAACAGCAACGCGCCGGGCCCTGTCGAGGTGCGCCTGGTTCCCGTCGGCCGGCCGACCGGCGCCGATGTGCCGCTGGTCGGCGCGCACGGGCTGGCCTTGCCCGCCACCTTCACCGGCGTTCTGCCCTGTGCCGACTGCGAGGGCATCCGGCATCATCTCGATCTCTGGCCCGACCAGGCCTACCACATGCGCCGTGAATGGCTGGGCCGCGCCGAGGGGCCGCTGCGCCGCGACGAGGTGGGGCGCTGGTATGCCGATCCGGCCCGCGGGGCCATCGTGCTTCATGGCGCCTCCGAGATGCCGCTGTTCTGGAAGGTTAAGGGGCCCGACAGCTTGCGCCAGATGGACATGGCCGGAAACCCCATCGCGTCCGACCTGCCCTATGAGCTGACGAGCGATGGCACGCTGTCGCCCACGGATATTGAAGGCACGTTCCTTCTCGGCATGATGACCTACCTCGCCGACGCGGCCATGTTTCAGGAATGCCTGACCGGTCGGGCCTACCCGATCGCCGGCGAGGGCGATTACCTTGCGCTGGAACGCGCCTATCTCGATACGCGTGCCGGACCGGGCGCGCCTCTGCTGGTGCATGTCGAAGGTGGACTGGTCCAGCGCCCGGCGATGGAGGGGCCGGACCGCACGCACCTTGTTGTCGACCGGTTCATCAAGACCGTGCCGGGCGAAACCTGCGCCGGGGATGCCCCGACGGCGTCGCTGACCAACACCTACTGGCGCATCGACAGTCTGATGGGCCAGCCCGTGACGGCCATGGACAATCGCCGCGAGCCGCATCTGGTGCTCGTGGATGCCGACGGGCCGCGGTTTCGTGCCACGGTGGGCTGCAACCAGCTGATCGGCGGGTATGAGCGTGACGGCGACCGCCTCGGCTTCGGGGCCGCTGCCAGCACCATGATGGCCTGCCCGCCGCCGCTCGACGGGATCGAGCGACAGCTTGGCGAGGCGCTGTCCCTGACCCGGCGGATGCTCCTTGAGGGAAATCGGCTTGACCTGCTCGGCGACGATGGTGCGGCGCTGGCCAGGCTGGAGGCCGTCTATCTGCGCTGAGGACGTCAGACAGCAGATGGCAGGACGTGGTATGGCATCGGGGAGAGGCATGATGGTCCGTTCGCTTCTGATTGCTGCGGTGGTTGCGCTGTCGGGGGCGATGCCGCTTCTGGCGCAGACCGGTCAGCCCAAGGTCGGCACGGATACGGGAGGCGAGGTCGTGGCGATCGGCACGGGCGTGGGCATCTTCGACGTCGACGGCACCCAAGGGCGGCTACCCGATCTTCTTCCGCCCGAAGAGCTTGACCGGCTCACCGCGCTGCTCGGCGCCCCCTCGGGCCCGAGCTACAAGATCGACAGCCCGGTCAGCCCCGATGACCGGACGATCCTTGCCAGCACGAAGGGCCAGCGCTTCTTCGTCAACCTGCAGAGCGGCGAGATCGTTCCGGTCGTCTTCGAGCGGATCCTGGCACTCGCAAGCAATGTGATCTGGCTTGATGACGACACCGCGGGTTTCCTGACATTCCAGTCCGAGGCGGATGGCAAGGCGCGCCTGGTGGGCGGCAGCGTGGACCGGCGCACCGGGGCGGTGACGATCCCCGAGCCGCGCCTCGCCGCGGTCGCCGACCGGCTGGGCGAAAAGCAGACGCCGCTTCTGATGTCCGATGACGGCAGCCAACTCCTGCTGGCCGACGGGCGCGACGCAAAACCGATGGCCTTCCCCGGCATGCCCCGGCCCGGCGATGGTAAAGGGGACAGCACGGGCGACAGCTATGACCCGATCCCGACGCTGGTCGCGATGGCGCTGACCGAAGGCACGCGGCTGATCGTGACCGATGTCGCAACCGGCGCCGCGCATGAGGTCTTTTCCATGGGCCCCGACATCCGCATTCTGGATGTGGCCTTCAGCGCAGATGGCAGCCGGTTCTGCCTGACGAGCGAATCCATCGGCGATTCGCAACGCCGCACCTTCGACGGGGCGAACCTGACCGAGCAGGAATACCAGGACTCGGTCGGCATTCTGCCGCCCGGAAAGAACATTTTCTTCCAAAGCAATCAGGTCACGGTGCTGGATACGGGAACCGGCGCGCTTTCCACGCTGCGGGCAGCCGACGGCGACGGGCTGGTGTTCCGCGGCACGCACTGGAACCCTGACGGCAGCGTGATGCTGGCCGAGATGGCCGGGCCGGGACGTCTGGCCGGGCGGCCCCACCCGCAATACCTGGGGGACTCGCGCTCGGGCGGGGCGATCGTCTTCTACGACCGGGATCTGCGCGAGATCGGCCGGATCGACCGGCCCGAGGTCGACAGCCCGGTGAAGGACGCCCGCTTCATCTCGGAAACAGAGGTGCTGGTGCAGACCCGTCACGGCACCAATGGGCATCCATATCTCTATAACCTCGCCACCGGCGAATTCCGCAACCTGGCCGACCGGCCGGGCGCGTATCTCGAAGTTGTCGCCACCCGCGCCAGCCGCGAGATCGTTTTCGTCCATACCTCCTGGACCGAACCGCCGGAATATGGCCGCGCGAAGATGGACGGGACAGGCTTCACCCGGCTCACCTCGCTGAACGCCACCGCGCAGGCGGAGGTGCGGGCGACGCAGCATGCCGTCTCGTTCGATCTGGAGGATGGTGATCGCATCGACGGTGTGCTGATCCTGCCCGAAGGCGTGGCCTTTCCGCCGGTCGACGTGCCCATCGTGGTCTGGCAGTCCGGCGGGCCCTTCAACGCCGTCACCAACAACTGGGACCCCACGGTCGAGACCCCGGCAAGCTTGCTGCCAAGTTTCGGCTTCGGCGTGCTGGTGACGCCGCTTTACGGGCGGCACGGCTATGGCGACGCGCGGTTCAACAAGATCGCCGACAACGACAACTTCGGCCGCGCCGACATCGACGCCCAGGCCGAGATCGTGGACCAGATGCGCGCCCGCGGCTGGGCCGGCAAGGTCGGGATCGCGGGATGCTCCTATGGCGGCTACTTCGTGACCCAAAGCCTCGTGCGCCACTCCGACATCTATGACGCGGGCCATTCCATGTGCTCGATTGTCGACTGGGTGACGGAATGGAGTCGCGGCGGCGGCCAGGGGGCCCCATGGCTTCTGGGCAAGGCGATCTACGATGACCCGATGGCCTATGTCCGCGTCTCGCCGGTATACAATGCAAGCGCGATCAAAAGCCCGCTCCTCGCCTTCCACGGCACCGACGATTTCGTGCCCATCGCGGTGATGGAGAACCTGATGCATCAAGTGATCGCGGCAGGCACCCCGGCGCGGCTTCTGCGCTTCCGCAAGGCCGGCCACGGGCTTTCCGGCACGTCGCCGGCCGAACTGGCGCGGGGCTACGAGGTCTACGGCGTCCAGGAACAGGTGATGTGGTTCCGGACCTATCTTGGGGAGTGAGACGGGGATCACCGCAGAGGCCGCGCCGAGGGTGCTGGCAGACTCATTCGAACCAGTCTCAGCTTGGACAGTGACGCTGTCCCTTATTCTGCGCAAACGCAGCGCCACTCGGCGAGAGCAGCGGCGCGGTTGTCCGTGTTCGCAACAGGGATTATGGCGGAGGGGATGGGCCTCACATCCACCCCATCTCCACAACTAAACCATTGTTGTTATTATACTATACGTCCAATGCGGTGTCGTCCGCAGGGCTTGTTATCCCGCACAGCACGACAGTTTCGCCACATCCTTGTCGAAGGTCTGGGCGGCGAGTTTCAGGCCTTCGACCGTGGCGAGGTATGGAAAGATCGTCTCGCCGAGGGCCTTGGTCGTCATGCCGAACCTCAGTGCCATGACAAGCGTCTGGACGCTGTCCGCGCATTCGGGGGCCATGATCACGCCGCCCAGCAGGCGGTCCGTCTTGGCATCCGCGACCAGCTTGATCAGCCCCCGCGTATCTCGGGCGGCGAGCGCGCGGGGCACGTTGTCGAGGCCAAGCACGCTCGTCTTCACGTCATGGCCCGCCGCACGCGCTTGCGCCTCGGTCAGGCCGACGCCCGCGACCTGCGGGTCGGTGAACACCACCCAGGGCATCACCGCGTTGTCGTAACGCTCAGACCCACTCAGCACCGCGTTGCGGGCCGCCAGCTTGGCACCATAGGCGGCCATGTAGACGAACTGATCGCGGTCGGTCACGTCCCCCGCCGCATAGATGCCAGGCCGCGTCGTGGCCATGTCGTCGCCGACCTTGATCGCGCCGCGCGCATCGGTCTCGACGCCGATATCGGGCAGGCCCAGCCCCTCGGTATTGGACACGCGTCCCGTCGTCAGGACGAGATGATCGGCCGCGAGATCGCGGGCAGCGCCGTCCACTGTCACCGTCAGAACCGCGCGGTCTCCGCTGCGCTGCACGGCGTCGTAAGTCACGCCGTCGAGGATCGTCAGACCTTCCGCGTGCAAGAGTTCGGTGAGCACTTCGGAAACCTCCGGCTCCGCCCGCGGCAACAGGCGCGAGCGGCAGACGATGGTCACGCGGGTGCCCATCCGCGCCATCATCTGCGCGAGTTCGACACCGATATAGCCGCCGCCGAGGAAGATCAGGCTCTCGGGCAATCGGTCCAGTTCCAGAAGCGAGGTGCTGTCGAGTGTCGGAACATCCGCAATTCCAGGGATATCGGGCACGGTCGGCCGGCCGCCGGTGGCGACGATGACCTTGGGCGCCGTGATCATGCGCCCGTCGATCTCGACACCACCGGGAACGAGCCGCGCCGGACCCTCGTCGATATAAGTCACGCCATCGTAGCCCGGCAGCAGGTCGGCGTACTTCTTCTGGCGCAGCGTCGTAACGAGATCGTCTTTGGCCGCGACGAGCGCCGCCCAGTCGGCGACCTGCGCCGCGCCGTGCAGGCCCGGGAACCGATGCGCCGAATGCGCGCCGTGCAAGGCTTCAGCGGCCCGGATCATCGTCTTGGAGGGCACGCAGCCAACGTTCACGCAGGTGCCCCCGATGGTGCCGTGGCCGATCAGGGCGACACGTTTGCCGCCCTCGGCGGCGGTGATCGCGGCCGAGAACCCGGCCGATCCGGCGCCGATCACGGCAAGGTCGAAATCGCCCTTGGGCGCGCAGCAGTCGTCCTTCATGGGATCATCCGTCCGTTCGTGTGTTCAGCCGCCGCTGCCGCCGCCAGACGGCATAGACCGTCAGCGCGACGAAAAAGGCGAGCGCGGGCAGCAACACATAGTCGAGCCAGCCGAGCCAGGCTGACAGACCTACGGCGCCGAGAAGTACGACCAGCACCGGCGTGAAGCAGCAGAGCGCCGCGATGACGGTGCCGGCGATCCCTGTCGCGATCAGATTGCGGTCGGATCGATCGGCCATTCCGTCAGCCCGAGACACGCGCCGGGTAGCCTGCATTGGCCGAAGCGGCCGCGATGGCATCGGCGCTGGTAGCGGCGGTGTCGAAGAACACCGTGGCGGTGCGCGCCTCGAAGTCGATCTCGACGGCACGAACGCCCTCGACGCCTTCCATCGCGCGTTTCACCGTGATCGGGCAGAGCGCACAGGTCATGTTGTCGACGGCGAAGGTGACGGTCTGTTCGGCGGCGACATTCTGCGCGGCGACCGGGAGGGCATGGAACGGCGCTGTCGCAGTCAGGCCAAACAGGGCAAGAGCGAGGAACTTCTTCATGGGTTTTCCTTTCGGGTCAGTAGAGAAGCGGCGCCCACCAATCGATGGTCAGCGCGGCGACAACGAGGATCAGGGAGGCCCAGAGCGCGGTCTTGGTGATCCGCGCCGAGGCGGGCCTCGCGCAGTAAGAACCCGGCTCGCATACGATCGGTTTGCGGAAATACACCTGCCGGAGTCCGGCCGCGATGAAGCCAAGCGCGAACACAGCGAAGATCGGCTTGTAGGGCTCCAGCGCCGTCAGGTTGCCAATCCAGGCGCCGGAGATGCCGAGGGTCAGCAGAACCAAAGGCCCGACACAGCAGGCCGAGGCGAGAAACGCGCCCAGCACGCCACCAGCAGCGAGCCAGCCCTTGCGGGCCGGGCGAACCGTACCCGCGCTATCCGTCCTCTCGTCTGTCAGCGCCATCGCACGCACCTCTCGTCTCTGATTGACGATGGGTGTAGGGTCTGTAGCAACTACAGGCTCAAGCGGGAATTTGCCCATGACCGATCACGAGAGCGAGAGCGGCCTCACGCGCGGAGAGCTGGCGCGTGTGACCGGCAGCAATATCGAGACGATCCGCTATTACGAGAAGACCGGCTTGCTGCCCGATCCGCCCCGTACTGACGCGGGCTATCGCATCTATTCCGCCGCACACGCCACACGCCTGCGGTTCATCCTGCGCGCCCGCGAGCTTGGGTTCTCGACGGAAGATGTCCGCGGGCTTCTGGGGTTGGAAGACGGCGCCGCGCCCACCTGCGCAGAGGTCAAGGAGCGCACCGAACGCCACCTTGCCGATGTCCGCACGAGAATTGCGGATCTCAGACGCATTGAAGCAGTTCTCGCCAAAACGGCCGCCAGGTGCTCCGGCGCCGACGTCCCCGACTGCCCGGTACTCGACACGATCGGATCGCGGGATCGTTGACGCCGAGATGCGGAACCCGCGGCTTCCCACGGGACCCCCGCAGAATTCCGGCTGAGGGCCGGTTCAGCCCAGTCGAGCCACGATCTTTGAAACCACCGCGAGCGCGTCAGCCGTGCCGTTCGCCTCACCCTTCTCGAAGTCACCATCGATGGTGCCCATCTGGTTGGTCACATGCGCTAGGCAGATGACAGCCCGGTCCCGCGCCTTTGCGAAGGCGTAGAGCCCGGCCGCCTCCATTTCGACCCCCAGGATGCCGCGAGCGCGCGCCGATCCGATTGCGGCCTCCGTCTCACGAAACGGCGCGTCGGTGGTCCAGGTCGCCCCGGTGAGCACGCGGGGGCCATCGTCGAATGCTCCTTCCAGCCGCGACAGAAGCTGCTCGGGTGCTGCGCTCCACTCCGAGGGCGGGAGGTAGTGATAGCTCGTGCCCTCGTCGCGCAGCGCCCGGTCGATCAGGATGAAATAAGGCGGCGCCCCCTGTGGCATGATCTGCCCCGAGGATGTGACGCTGATCAGCAGTGCGCACCCCGAGGCGAACATCTCTTCGGCCACCAGCACGGCGAAGGAGGCGCCGACGGCGCAACCGACCACGCCAATCTCGTGGCCGTCCAGATCGAACACCCACATGTCGGTGTGGTAGCAGACCCATCCTTCGCGCCGCCGCGCGCGGCCCTCTGCGCGGAGCTGGCGCACGATATCGCCATCGGGGTCGAGCAGGCAGACCTTCGGCACCGCGACGGCGTCAGCACCTTTCTGGCGGCGCGCCTCGCGCAGCAGGCTCTCCGGGGTGAAGGCTGACGGGTCGTCGGGATGCTTATCGCTCAGGATCGGCGGAGTTTCCTGCGGCTTCATGCGTCTCTCTCCTTCCGCCCACGCCCCATTCGCCAATCGGCGACCGTACCCGCGCAAAGGAAGACGAATCCCGCGAGTTCGATGATCCGCTCGTAGGAGACCAGCATGGTGAATGCGATCAGAAGAAATCCGACGCCTGCGAGCAGGACGGGGGCCAGTCGACGATGCCCACGCCAGCGGATCAGCAGGGCGACCAATGCCAGACCCGCAAACAGGACGATTGCGCCCGCCCAGACAGCCTCGTTCAGGGCGATCGTCACGCCAAGCGCGCCCAACAGCGTGATCGCGGCAAGCGTTCCATAGCAGGCGACAAGCGAGAAAGCGGTCGCCAGGGCGGCAAGCCATTCGCCGGTTTTCTTGGGGCTCATTTCAGTCTCTGCATCGTTTCCGAAACCTTGCTCGTGATGTGACGGCAGCCGGATTCCGTCAGATTTTGCTTGATGATTGCGACACCGGAGCGCCCGGACTTGTAGCGCTGAGCACAAGAAACGCGGCACCTATTGTTGTGAGAGTGCCGATCTTGTGATCAAATCCCGCCATGAGTTGAGCGGCAATTCCGAGTGGCGGATAGAAGACGGCGCCGGTGACTGTCGAGTCCCGCAGCCGCGCCTGATCCGCGAGCGCGAGCAGATCACCCCGGCTGCGGAAACGAGCCGCGCGCCAGAGTTTCGAGCCGAGCCAGCCCTTCACGCGTCGCTGCGCGGCCCAGAGGTTCCAGCGCCCGAGTTCACCGAGGATCAGTCGGCCGCCGGGCTTCAGGACGCGGACCATGTCCCGGATCGTCGGGCGCGGGTCATCGACAAAGCAGAGTGTGGCGACCGACACGACGCAGTCGAAGTACCCTGCGGGGAATGGAAGGCCGCGAGCATCCCCTTCCACCAGATCGATCTCGACACCCGCGGCTTTCGCCCGGCGGCGTGCGGCGGCGATCATGTCTGCCGAGGCATCGATGCCGGTGACCCGAGCGCCGGAACGAGCGAGCCGGGTGGCCAGCACGCCGTCGCCGCAGCCGACATCGAGGATGCGCAGGCCGCGGGTTGGGCCGATCCGGTCAATCAGGAGACGCTCCTCGAGCGCGTCCGTGATCCTGCCGAGCGCGCTGCGTCGCCAGTCGGCATAAGCGTCGGGAAGACCTTCGAGCGCGGGGTCGGCGGCGCTCGCATCCGAGACGGGCCGCTCCGCTTCCGTCAACTCAGCACCCGGCGCAAGCGGGCCACGACGTGATCGACCTCGTCCACGGTGGTTGTGCGGCCGAGGCTGAACCGGATCGCGCCCATGCCGACCTGCGGCGCGACACCCATCGCCTCCAGTACCGGAGACAGCTCGACGCGCCCCGAATGTCAGGCAGAGCCGGTCGAGGCCGCAACCTCCGGCATGGCCGCGAGGATTTCCGCGCCCACGCGCCCGACGAAGGCGACGTTGAGCGTGTTGGGCAGGCGCTGCGCGGAGTGGCCGTTGAGAACGACGTGATCGCCGAACGCATCCTTGAGCGTGGCCCAGAAGCGATCTCGCAGGGCCTGGACTTGCTCCATCGGCCCCAAATCCGAGGCAAGACTGGCTGCCACCCCGAGCGCGGCTGTGAGCATCGCACTTTCGGTCCCCGCGCGCCTGCCGTTCTCATGCCCGGCGCCGTGGATGAACGGCTCCAGCTGCAGGCCGTCACGGATGAAGAGCGCGCCGACACCCTTTGGGGCATGGAACTTGTGCCCGGCCATCGTCAGCAGATCGACGCCGAGGTCGTCCGCCCGGGTCGGGATTTTGCCGACCGACTGCGCGGCGTCGGTGTGGAAGCGAACTCCGTGCTCTCGCGCAATCGCCGCGCACTCCGCGATGGGCTGGATCGTTCCCGTCTCGTTGTTGGCGTGCATGATGGTGACGAGCACGGTGTCGTCGGTCATCGCGCGCCGCAGGTCGTCGGGATCGACGAGCCCCGTGCCATCGGCTGGCAACCAAGTGACCTGCGCACCGAGGCGCTCGAGGAACCGAAGCGGTGCCACGATGGCCGGATGCTCGGCGCTCGACGTGATGAAATGCGGCCGGTCCTTGCCGCTGGCGAAGAAAACGCCCTTCAGGGCGTGGTTGTTCGCTTCGCTGCCGCCGCTCGTGAACACGATCTCCTGCGGCGCGCAGCCGAGAAGATCCGCGACACGGGTCCTGGCGTCCTCCACCATCTGGCGGGCGGGAGCCCCGGCCCAGTGGCCACTGGACGGATTGCCATGCCCCGTTTCCAGGGCATGGCGCATGATCTCGGCGACCTCGGGGGCGACCGGGGTGCTGGCGTTGAAATCCAGATAGATGTCGCGCATGGCCGCGTCGCCTTTCCCGTCGGGTCGTTCAGCTGTCCTGCTTGTGCACAGTGAGCCAGCCGGTCGTGCCGCCCTCGAGCCAGAGCGCGTCCGGATAGCCAAGCTTTTTCAGCATGACAGCGCCTTCAGTGGAGCGGCCGCCGCCCTTGCCGCAGATGGTCACGGGTGTCTTGCCGGGAGGAATTTCGCCCACCCGAGCTTCGAGTGCAGCCAGCGGGACGTGCACGGCGCCCGTCACGTGGGCAGCGGCGTAGTCTTCGGCATCGCGCACATCGATCAGGTGGAAGCGATCCGGGTCGGCCGCGAGGGCTCTGAGCGTGAGCATCTCCGCCATCAGAACACCAGCACCTTGTCGGCGGCGAGCGTCGTCTGGGCAAGCTCGTCCATGGTCGAGCGGCTCACCCCCTCCATCATGTCACCCTCGGCGAGCCCGCGCGCGTCCATGCAGGTGCCGCACATCAGGACGCGCCCCTTGGAGGACAGGACACGGCGGAGCATCCGTTCGAGGTTGTAGAATCCGTCCGGCGTCTTCTGCCCGGCCTTTGCGCAGAGCACTGCGTTGGCCATCAGGAAGACGGTGATGTCCGCTTCAGCATCATTTTTTGCCAGTGCGTGGGCCATGCGCAGGCCGTTGAAGCTGCGCTCAGTGCCGTAGGGTGGGTCGTTCAGGAGGATCAGGTGTTTCATGCGGTTGCTCCTTCAGCGGCGGGGTTGAGCCGTGGGTGGGTTTCCTCGCCGAGCCAGAACAGCACGCCGCCGGAGACCAACATGGAGATCGCGACGAACCAGAAGGCGGCTTCCGCAGCGCCGGTCAGGCTGGCCGCAAGCCCGAGGCCGAGCGCGCCGATCGCGTAGCCGAGGTCACGCCAGAAGCGGTAGATTCCGATGGCCGAGCCGCGCCAGGCCGGCGGGGTGATGTCCGCCACCGCGGCCGAGAGGTTCGGGTAGAGGAGCGCCATGCCGAAGCCCGCCACCCCGGCCGAGACCGACCACCAGAGCGCGCCGGTGCCCATGACCACCATCGCCACGCCCGCGCTGCAGATCCACATGCCGAGCACGTTGGGCCAGAACCGTCCGACATGATCCGACAGCCGCCCGGTGAAGAGCTGCGAGCCGCCCCAGACGAAACCATAGGTGCCGACGATCCAGCCGACCTCAGTCAGGGTCGCGCCTTGCGTCACAAGGAAGACCGGGAACAGCGCCCAGACCAGCGCGTCGACGAACTTCTCGACCAGCCCCGCCTGAGAGATCGCGAAGAGGCGGCGGTCGCGCCAGCTCATCAGCGCGAAGACCTCGCCCGTCGAGGGGTGCTCGGAGGCGTCCCGCGGGTAGCGCGGCAGGGATTTGGGCGGCGCCGCCTTGTGCGCGGCCGTCTCGGCCCTGGCCCATGGCAGCGTGTCCTTGACCCAGACAACCGTCAGGACCAGCGCCAGCAGGACCACGGCCATGCCAAAAACCAGAAGCCCGGTGCGGGCGCCCAAGGCTTCGGCGGCATAGGCGGTCAGGATGCCCGCGATTGCCACGCCGACATAGCCGGAGAACTCGTTCAGCCCCATGGTGAGCCCGCGTTCCTCTGCTCTCGTGATGTCGAGCTTCGCGGTCTGCGTCATCGACCAGCAGAGGCCCTGGTTGACCCCCAGCAGCACGGTCGCCGCGACGATCCAGTTCCAGTCGGGGGCATACCAGATCATCACCGGGATCGGCAGCGCCACGACCCAACCGAAGGCCAGCACCCGCTTGCGGCCGATGCGTTCGGACCAGCGCCCGGCGACGAAGTTCATCACCGCCTTCACCGCACCGAAGGCCACGACGAAGGACGCCAGCAGCAGGAACGAGCCGCGCTCCAGCCCGAACTCACTTTCGGCCAGTGCGGGGACCACCGTGCGCGTCATGCCGATGGCAAAGCCGACCAGCATGACCTGGATCAGCTGGTGCGTGACCTGAACCCGGTTCTCACGGATGCCGCGCGTGAAGTCGCTGGAGGTCATTCGGCGCGCTCCTTCACCGTGATGCGGGGATCGAGCGCATGGCCGCTGGCGGGTCCGCGCAGCGGCTGGACCAGCATCCGGTCGAGCCAGAGATCGCGGCGCGTGCGGAACTGTTCGATGCCGATCTCCATCCCCTCATGTCCCTTGGCGGGCTGGGCGATGTAGGTGCCAAGCAGCCGGTCCCACCACGGCAGGTTGAAGCCGTAGTTCGAGTTGGTCTCGCGCGGATCGATGGAATGGTGGACGCGGTGCATGTCGGGCGTGACGACGAAAAGGCGCAGGACACGGTCCACCGGGCGCGGCAGGTCGATGTTGGCGTGGTTGAAGAGCGCGGTGGCGTTTAGGATCACCTCGAACAGCAGCACCGCGACAGCGGGCGGGCCGAGAGCCGCGACCACTGCCAGCTTGATCCCCATCGAGATGAGGATCTCCACGGGGTGGAAGCGCAGGCCCGTGGTGGCGTCGAAGTCGAGATCGGCGTGGTGCATCCGGTGCAGCCGCCAGAGCCCCGGCACCGCGTGGAACATCACGTGCTGCAGATAGATCGCCAGATCGAGCAGCAGCATCGAGATCACGATGGCCAGCCAGACCGGCACGTCGATGTTGTTGAATAGGCCCCAGCCACGCTCTTCTGCCATGACCGCGAGCCCGACCGCGATGATCGGGAAGGTCAGCCGCAGGATCGCGGTGTCGAGCACCACGAGCGCGAGGTTGTTCGTCCAGCGGATGACGCGCGGGATCTCGCGCCGACGCCGGGGCGCCGCCACCTCCCACAACGCCATGGCCACCAGGACGCCGAGAAAAGCGGCAAGGCGGATGGTAGGTTCGGCGGCGAGGATGGTCTCGGACATGGATCTGGACTTCGGGCTTGTGGGGCGCGATGGAATCGCTATCATTCAAATCATCGCTTGAATGATCTACAGTCTGGAGACGTCCAGTGTCAATCAGCCCGAAGCTGGCTCTGCTCGAAGAATACGCGCTCGTTGCACGCGCCCTGTCGGCTCCGGCCCGGCTGTCGCTCCTCGAACAGCTCGCGCAAGGAGAGCGTGGCGTGGAGGCGCTGGCGGAAAAGACGGGCCTGACCATCGCCAACTGTTCGCAACATCTGCAGCAGCTCCGCCGTGCGGGCCTCGTCACCAGCCGCCGTGACGGCAAGGCGGTGATCTACCGGCTGACCGACGCGAAGACGTTGGAGCTGATGGACCTTCTGCGCATCGTCGCGGAGCGCAACCTCGCACAGGTCGAGCGCATCTTGCGGGGGCTCTCGGGCGGCGAGGACGCCCCCGAACCCGTCAGCCGCGCGGACCTCGCCGCACGGCTCGCGGAAGGCTCCGTCACCGTGCTCGATGTCCGGCCCGCCGACGAATACGCCGCGGGCCACATTCCAGGCGCGCTGAACGCGACCCTGGCGCAGCTGGAGCAGCTCCTCCCCACGCTCGCGCCGGACGCCGAGATCGTCGCCTATTGCCGCGGCCCCTACTGCGTCTACGCCCATCAGGCCGTCGCCACCCTGCGCCGCCATGGCCTCAACGCGCGGCGACTGGAAGGCGGTTTGCCGGAATGGCGCGAGGATGGAAGGCCCGTGCTCATCGACGCGGGCTGAGTGTCCCTGTGCTTGGGCAAGTCCGCGCCTGGTCGCGCATCACGGCGTAATCCGCGAGCATCTCCGCGACCGCCGAACCCTCCGGCAGCAGGGTGAGCTCCTCGGCCGCCCGCGCCTGGAACTCCCGGCTGTACCCGACGACAGGTGGACACGCCCCTGGCCCGCCACCGTCAGACCTGACCGTCGCGCAGCCGCTCAGCCAGATCGTCGCGAGAACGAGGGCGACGCGCCGCAGCCTCGAGCATCCGTCGTTGGGCTTCATATGTGTTCTCCATGGTCTCGAGCCGCTCAGCCAGCCGTCCCGCTCGCTCGCCCGAGCGACGCAGCGCGAAGAGGAACGACAGGATCGCCAGAGCGATGACGCCGTAGCGGAGCGCCGCGCGCGCCCATGCCGATCCGGCGAGCGTGGCGAGAAGCCCCCCGATCACCGCCGCCCCCGGTGCCAGTCATCGAGGCGGGCGTAGATGGTGACCGCGATGCCGCCGAGCGCGACGGCGATGAACACCCAGCGGAGCGTGTCGAGATACGGCACCAGCGGCAGGATCGCGGTCTGGGTTTCGGCCAAGACGCTCTGCGCAACTTCGACCCCCGCAGCGCCCAGCGTCGCCACGCCAGCCGCGCCACCGCCCTTCATCGTGCGGCTGTCGGCCAGCACTTCGCGTGCGGGTGGGGTCTCGGCCGCAAAGGCCGTCTCCCGGACCGGGAACCGCTCCCCCCACTGCCGTGCGGGCCCGAGGTCGACATGGATGAAGCCCGAGCGCGGATAGAAGCCGAACCGCACCTACATCGGCGAGGCGGTGCACAAGGGCGAGAGCTACCCCGGCGAGCACGACGCAATCATCGACCGCGAGACATGGGACCGGGTCCATGCCATCCTGCAGGAGAGCTCCCGCAAGCGCGCCGCCCGCACCCGCGCCGATACGCCAGCGCTGCTAAAGGGGCTGCTCTTCGGACCGGACGGGGCCGCCTTCTCGCCAACGCATACCCGCAAGGGCGGGCGGCTCTACCGCTACTATGTCAGCCAGACCGTGCTGAAGCATGGCGCTGGATCTTGCCCGGTCGGCCGCGTGCCCGCGGGCGAGATTGAGGCGGCCGTCATCGACCAGCTGCGCACCGTCTTCCGCCAGCCCGAGATCGTAGCGGGGACATGGAAAGCTGCATGCGTCCACGCCGCCGACGTCACCGAGGCCGACGCCCGGACGGCACTGCAACAGCTTGATCCGCTATGGGACGAGCTATTCCCTGCCGAACAACCCCAGCGTATTGGCGAGGTGGTATTGCGTCAGAGGGCAGTCGAATCCTTCCCTGCTGCCTATTCCAACCAGCGCAAGCCTCGATCCCAGTTCGAGCAGGAAATGCGCCATTCGGGCGTCCGCATCACGCCGACCGATCCCGACCAGATGCTCCACGACCATCGCTTCGTCCCTTGACGCTGCCCAGAGTATGGCGGTCGCGAGGCGCGGCGTCCGCGCGAAGGCATCGATAAGGTCGCTCGCCAGCACTTCGGCGGCCTCGATGTCAACGATGGGTTCGAAGCTGTGATCCGACGTGCGCAACAGGACGCTGCGCAATCCCAGAAAATCCCCCGGCACTTGGAAATCCACGATCTGCCGCGTCCCGTCGGCCTGGAGCTTGTAGGAACAGACCCAACCCGACGACAGAATGTACGCGGCTTGAGCCGACTGCCCCTGATGCACCATGTCACGCCCCGCGACGAATGAGCGACGACGCTCATGCAGTCGTTCAAGCACGGCCAGCTCGACCTCCGACAGGGCGACGAAGGCGGAGAGCTTGCGTGTCAGGGGGCTGTGTTCGGCTGATGTCATGAAGGCTCCCGGCGTGCCGTGACCCAGGAGCGGAAATCGGTCCGGACACTGCTCTGGATCAGTCCAGCATAGAGCACTTCCTGCGAGAAGTACGGATGTATCTGAAACTCGCCTTCCACGGGGATCACGATGCCAAGGAAGGGACGCCAGATGTCGACCGCGAGCGAACATGCAGGCCAGGCCGCCCTGTCAATCTGCGAGGCGCTCCTGTTTGCCTTGAACGATCGTGGGGTGCTGCCGGAGCACGAGATCGTGGGGGTTCTTCGCGACGCCGCAGCGACCCACGAGAACGCGGTCGGTATCGACCATGAGACGGAGAATCACCGAGCCGTCGCGGACCTGATCAACGCGATCATCGCCGCCGGTTACTCAGGTCGACGCTTGTGAGGTCGAGCTTCGACGAACTGCAGGAGCAGTTATGGATATCAATCGATTGGAAGTCGAAAGATATTCTTTGTGACGCTATTGTGGAACCCCTGCTGAGCCATCACTTCAATGGCATTGGCACTCCGGTATGGCGAGTGCCAAAGCACCTTCGAACATCGCCATGGATAGTGCCCCTTGGAGTGGTGTAGCTGGCACTGATCGTCACCGTGGTGTTCGGTGCGGGCCTGCTTGATCAGGATGCCACGGCGGGCAGGCTGATGATGGGATCATCCCCCATTGGCGCGATGGTT